>JALVEX010000066.1 GCA_027030435.1 Paracoccaceae bacterium | reverse complement strand
GATCATCTGGCCGATCATGGCTGTCAGAAGCGTGGCTTCGGCAACCAGCGCTTCGATGGCCGGGGGATAATCGTGCTGGACGAGGATCCGGTCAAGAACTCCGTCAAGCCGCGCCACGCGGCCGCGCACGTCGGCACGATCGAGCTGAAAGGGCAGGATCATGTCATCCCATTTGTCATGCGCCGTGGCCATGCGTGCTTCCTCGCCGGTTTGCTTCGATCCGGAGCCACGATATAGGAATGCGGGGGTGAAGCGAAAGGGCGCAAAATGGGCATCCGCAGATTTGGCGAACCGGCAAGAAACGGGCGGCGCTATCGGGCCAGGCCCGGGGTATATGCCATTCTGCCAAGGGGAAGCAGCGTCCTGATTACCCGTCAGGAAGAGCCGGAAAGCGAGTTTCAGCTGCCGGGCGGCGGGATCGATCCGGGTGAATCGGCCATCCGGGCGCTGCACCGCGAGGTGCTGGAGGAAACCGGATGGAGGATTTCAAGGCCACGCAGGATCGGCGCCTTTCGCCGCTTCACCTTCATGCCGGAATACGATCTGTGGGCAGAAAAGATATGCCACATCTATCTGGCGTATCCCACAAGGGCCCTTTCCGAGCCCGAGGAAAGCGGGCATCTCGCGCTCTGGTTTCCTCTCGAACTCGCCGCAGAGATGCTGACAAATGAAGGCGACAGGCATTTCCTCTCAAAGGTATTGAGCAGCAATTACCGGCCCTGATCCCCCCGATATTCCATCAGGATTGCGGAAACATCATCGCCGAAATCCTGGCTGCCCGCGTGCTCCTGCAGATCCCAGACAAGCGCTTCAAGAAAGGCTTCACCGCGCAAATCCCTGCATTTCATCAGCATTTTCGAAAGCCCTTCCTCGCCAAGCTGCGCCCCCGATTCATCCTCGCATTCGGTAAAGCCGTCCGACATGAGAAAAAGCCTGTCGCCCGGTTCGAGCGCGATCTCGAATTCATCATATTGCGCCTCCTCGATCAGCCCCACGGGGAAGCCACCCGAGCCGAAATACTCCACCTCTCCGCTCCGGCGCAGGACGGCCGGATTCGGATGGCCTGCCTGAGTGAGGGTCACCGTGCCCGTATCAAGATCGGCGATCGCGAGAAGCAGGGTAAAATAATTCTCGGTATTGAGCTCCTGCAGCACCTGCCGATTGAGATCGGCGATCACTTCGGAAGGCGCGCGCGGAGCATATTCGCCGTTTTCAAGCTGAGTCAGAGCCAGATTCTGATCCGGCGCAATAGCGGAAAAGGATGAGGCGAGCCGAGCCGTCATCAATGCGGAGGTAATCCCGTGCCCCGACACATCAATGGCATAGATCCCGAGCCTGCCGCGCCCGGCGGGAAAGAACCCGACGAGATCCCCCCCCACATGCCCGCTTGGCCGCAACAGAAGGGAAATATCGGCCTGCGGAAAGGATCTGTGCCGCTCGCGCACGAGGGAAAGCTGGAGCTTGCGCGCCTCCACAAGATCGCGATCAATGGTATCGTAGAGCTTGCGGATTTCCTCGAGGGCCTCGGTGACCATCCTGTTCTTCCGGGTCAGCTCGCGCTCCATGCCAAGGATGCGCTCGCCGGCGTGTATGCGCGCGCGCAGTTCGCTGCCGTTGACAGGCTTGCTGAGAAAATCATCCGCCCCCACATCCAGGCCCCGCGCCACCTCGCCCTTTTCGCTCTTCGAGGTGAGGAGGATGAAATACCCATAGGTTTCACGATCAAGCGCGCGGAATTGCCGGCAGAAATCGAGCCCGCTCATACCCGGCATCATCCAGTCGCTCAGCACGATATCGGGCGGATCGTGAGAGCAGATCGAAAGCGCCTCATCCCCGGAGGCCGCTTCAAGCACCTCATACCCCCAGCGCCGCAGCTGGGCCGAGAGGATACGGCGCTGCAGGCGGCTGTCATCAACCACCAGCACCTTGCGGACAACCTCCGGCTCAGCATCCTTCATCTCCGATGTGCTTTCATCATCAATATCTGAAAATGCGCGAAAGGACATATCGTTCCCCCAGGTAAAATCGGCTCTCTTCTTGCAGAGAGTCATTAAGGGCTGCTGAATGATAAAATTGAATGCAAACAGCCTGTTTTCCCTTACGCTCCGTTAATCTCCCGCCACCAGAATGCTGCCCGGGGTATGAACCAGATGGAGGTGGGAATGATTGACTGGAGCAGATTTGATGAGCTGTGCGAAGAGGTCGGCTCCGATGCGATTGAAGAGGTTGTCGAGCTTTTCCTCGAAGAGGTGGAAGAGGTGATCGCGCGCCTTCGAACGGGGCCGGATCCCACGCGCCTTGAGGAAGATCTGCATTTCCTGAAGGGCTCCTCGCTCAATCTCGGCTTCGAGGCCGTCAGCGCCCTTTGCCAGGCAGGTGAGAAAAATGCTGCTGAAGGGCGGGCAGAGAGCGTGGATCTGGCGGAAATTATCAGCGCTTTTGAGAGCTCGAAGGCCTGTTTTCTCGATAATCTGCCACGGCGGCTCAGTGCCGCCTGAACCGGCTCAGATCAGAAACTCCGCCAGCACCGGATCATCGGTGATATCGCGCCAGGCGAAGCCCGCCTCATCGAGGCGGCGGTAGAGTGCGTCGAAATTGCGGGCCTCCTTCGTCTCGATTCCGATCAGGACAGAGCCGAAATTGCGCGCCGATTTCTTCAGGTATTCGAAGCGCGCGATATCGTCCTCTGGGCCAAGCACGCTCAGGAATTCCTTGAGTGCGCCGGGGCGCTGGGGAAGGCGCAGGATGAAATATTTCTTCAGCCCCAGATAACGCTGGGCGCGTTCCTTCACCTCCGGCAGGCGCTCGAAATCGAAATTGCCGCCCGAAGTGATGCAGACAACCGTCCTGCCGCGGATCTGCTGCGCTAGATCGGGCAGGACATCCACCGAGAGCGCGCCGGCGGGCTCGAGCACGATACCCTCGATATTCAGCATCTCGAGGATCGTGGCGGATATCCGATCCTCCGGCGCTAGCAGCACATGCGCCGGTTCCGTGCCTTTCAGCACCTCGAAGGGCCGCGAGCCAATCCGCGCCACCGCCGCACCATCAACGAAATTATCCACGTGATCGAGCGTCACCGGCCTGCCCGCCTGAAGTGCAGCCCGCAGGCTCGGCGCCCCCGCGGGCTCCACATAGCGGAAATCGCACTCCGGCAGAACCTCCCGGAAATAGCGGGTGACGCCCGCCGCCAGCCCGCCTCCCCCCACAGGCAGCACCATGAGATCGGGCGCCTTTCCAAGCTGGCCCAGGATCTCGACACCCACGGAAGCCTGCCCCTCGATCACGTCATCATCATCGAAGGGCGCGAGAAAATGCCCGCCCGCCTCGGCGCAATAGCTCTGGGCGGCGGCCAGCGTGTCGTCGAAATAGTCTCCAACAAGGCGGATTTCGATATTATCGCCGCCGAAAACACGGGTTTTCTCGATCTTCTGCTGCGGGGTCGTCACCGGCATGAAGATCACGCCCTTCACGCCAAAATGACGGCAGACATAAGCCACCCCCTGCGCGTGATTGCCCGCACTGGCGCAAACGAAGAGCTCCTGATCGGGATCTGCCACCCGTACCTTGCGCATGGCGTTCAGCGCCCCGCGCAGCTTGTAGCTGCGCACCGGGGTCAGATCCTCGCGCTTCAGCCATATGTCGGCATCAAAGCGCTTCGAGAGGTGATCGTTGCGCTGCAGGGGGGTGGGAGCAAAAAGCTGGCGCATGGCTTCCGTGGCCTCGCGCGCAAGATCAGGGAAGCCGGCCATGAATCAGATTTCCCGCCCCTCCACGTAAACGCCGTAGATCGTTGTCAGCACACTGATACCGACCATCATCACGATCCAGCCGGTCACCTGGCCATAGACGAGATTTATGATCGAGCCGGGATTGGCGTCCAGAACGCTCGGCAATTGCAGGATGATGCCCGCTACAGCCCCAAGAATAGCGATGGTGAAAATGGCGCTGCCGGCAGGTGCGGTTGCATTCCATGCTTCGCCAAGGCTCAGGCGCCTGCCGATGGCCGCCGCCGGAAGGGCCGGGCTCAGACGGTAGAAAACATAGACCAGCGGGATGATAACCACAAAGGTGCCGATCAACATCATGAATGGCGAAGGGCCAGCAATGCTCATCAATATCATCATGACAATCATCGCAGCAAATCCGATCACGAGCATGATCAACGATATCAGCAGCGAAATGCCAAAATAGCGCGCCATTTCCGCAGCGTGAAATTTCGGCATGATCGCCCCCGGCTCCTCTTCAAGCAGCACAAAGCGATGCCAGGCCACCGCGATCCAGAGGCTTGTGATCAGGGTGACAGCGGCCGAAAGCAGGGAAAGGCCGATAAATCCCGGGGGCATCTGGGGGGTCATTCCCGCCTGGATCATCTGAAAGACGGTGCGGAACTTCATGAACACATAGAAGCTCACCGCCACCTGCATCAGATAGGGCACCAACGATACCCTGAGCGCCGCGCCGAAATTGCCGAAAACCATTCGAAGCGAATGGAGAAAGATCTTCCAGCCCTGTTGCATCTGTATTTCCTTCCTTGCTTTCGGGCGAGTTAGCCATCTTGGGCGTTTACGGTCAACCTTCGTGATCTTGCCCTTTGCGCCCAAACCCGATAATCGCCGCCTGAAAGCGGATTGGAGAAATGAAATGTCGGCACCGAAAAAAGTCGTGCTTGCCTATTCGGGGGGGCTCGATACCTCGATCATCCTCAAATGGCTGCAAACGGAATACGGATGCGAGGTGGTCACCTTTACCGCCGATCTCGGCCAGGGCGAGGAGCTCGAGCCCGCGCGCCAGAAGGCCGAGCTCCTGGGCGTGGCTCCCGAAAACATCCACATCGAGGATCTGCGCGAGGAATTCGTGCGCGATTTCGTTTTCCCGATGTTTCGCGCCAATGCGCAATATGAGGGCCAGTATCTGCTCGGCACCTCTATCGCCCGCCCGCTGATCTCCAAGCGGCTGATCGAGATCGCCGCGGAAACCGGCGCCGATGCCATCGCCCAC
>JALVEX010000065.1 GCA_027030435.1 Paracoccaceae bacterium | reverse complement strand
TGGCTGGCTCGTGAGTGGGCTGCTACTTGAACTGGCACGCAAGCGTATGAAGAAGGCAGTGAATACTGACAGGCGTCGGTTGATTGTAAAGCAACCGCAGGAAGGGAAAAGCGGAACATGACCTGGTTCAGCAAAGTATTCCGGCGCAAGGCCGCCTCCTCTGCGCCCTTCAACCTGCATGAACAGGATAACGCTGCCTGGAAGGATCGCGCCCGCATTGCGGCCGATATGGTGGCCAATCTGCCCCTTGAAGGGCACCGCCCTGTCAAGCTTGCCGATATCGGGTGCGGCGATTGCAAGTTCGCCGCCGAGATTGGCGCCCGCATGGGCGAAGTCCTTTACCGGGGGTTCGATCTCCTGCCGCAGAGCCCCGAGGTGCAGCGTTATGACATTTCCACTGAGGATCTTCCCGAAAGTTTCGATATCGCGGTTCTGCTCGGGGTGCTCGAGTATGTCGAGGATGTGCCTGCCGCACTGGAAAGGCTGCGTCGGAGCGTGCGCCATCTGGTTGTCAGCCATTCGGTGAAGGACGCGCGCCCCGATCCCGAAAGATCCATGCGCAGGCTGAAGTGGAAAACCCTGATGAGCGAAGAGGAATTCTCTACGGCACTCGAGAATGCAGGTTTCTCGATCGCCGATCGCAGGCTGACGGCGAACGGCAAAACCGTCATCTGGGCCTGCAGATGAACCGCCCCCTGAATGCAGAGGCCGCAGATCTGGCCATCCTGACCCCCTACCTCGTGCCGGCAAGGATGCAGCGCAAGAAAAGGGTGAACCTTGGTGACGGTTTCATCTTTCATGCGATCGAACGGCATCTGGGCCGGTTTGCGCAGGACGCAGTCTTCACCTCGCGCGAGCCGCCGGCACCTGAAGGGATCGAACATCTCCGCCGCAGCCGAGGGATCATCCTCGGGGGCGCCAACCAGCTGACGGACCATTTCACCCCATGGCCGGGGCTGGCGGCGGAAGATATCCGAAGGCTTGGCCTGAGGTTCCTGCCCTTCGGCATCGGCATGGATGGGCTGCATCGCAAGAATCAGGGCTTCAGCGAAGCCACGCGCGAGATCATCACCGAGATGCACGCGCGTATCGAATATTCATCCTGGCGTTGTCCGCGCACCTTGGCGCTTCTGAAAGCAGCCTTTCCCGAACTCGAGCACAAGTTTCTGATGACAGGCTGCCCGGTCCTCTATGATCGCCCGCTTCTCGAAGCCACGGCATTTCAGCGCAATGCGGCGTGCGTGGCCGTCACCGTAACGGAGCGCGGCGATTTCCTTGCGCGCGAAACCCGGACCCTTGAAGACGTTGCGCGGCAATTTCCCGAGGCGCAGAAATATCTCGTGCTGCATCAGGATTTCCGCAAGCTTCGCCGTGGCGCGGGGCCGTTTGTCCGCGCCTTCCTGCCTGCCCGCTGGCTGGGGGATGTGGCGCGGCTCCATGCCCGGGCCCGGCGCCTCGGATACCGCATGATCGCCCCGCGAACGGCGCGAGAATGTATCGAATTCTATGATACCATCGATCTGCATGTGGGTAGCCGGCTGCATGCGCATCTTCTTTTCCTCAGCCGCAACAAATGGACATTCCTCACCCGAGTGGATGACCGCAGTCTCGGCTTTGCGGATTTCCTGGAATTTCCCATGCTGACACCGGGAAAACTCGCCGATCTTCTGGATTTCGATTTCGAGATCGTGCGCAGAAGGGCACAGGAAACCTTTCCGACAATGGAAAAATTCATTCGCTCCGTTAAGGGGTGAAGCGCGCCATCGTGGCTGCTAGCCTCCTTCCGGTGCCAAGATCTCCACTTCCTCGCCTTCCCGCACGGCGGTATAGAAGCACGAACGGCGGTTGGTGTGGCAGGCGGGGCCCTTCTGGCGCACCAGCAGCAGCAGGCAATCGCGATCGCAATCGATGCGCATTTCCACCAGTTCCTGCACATGGCCCGAAGTTTCGCCCTTCACCCAGAACGCCCGGCGCGAGCGCGACCAGTAGGTGACGCGGCCGGTTTCCAGCGTGCGCGCCACGGCCTCGGCGTTCATCCACGCCAGCATCAGCACCTCGCCGCTTTCAGCATCCTGGGCGATGGCGGGCAGGAGGCCGCGATCGTCATAGACCAAGGTCTGCGGGTCAAACTTTCGTGAATTTTCCATGATGGGAAAAACCTTTTGCAAGAGCGCGATCGGGGATTATCTATGGCAAGGAACACGAAAGGGAAAGCCATGAGCGGCGACAGCGATCTGATCAAGCTCTATTCAGGGCGCATTCTGGAACTGGCGGCGGATATTCCGCATCTGGGCCATCTCGAGGCGCCCTGTGCGCGGGCGCGCAAGCGTTCGCCCCTCTGCGGCTCTACGGTGACTGTCGAGCTGTGCCTGAAGGATGGCCGGATCAGCGAATTCGCCCAGGATGTGAAGGCCTGTGCGCTCGGGCAGGCGGCGGCTTCCGTTGTGGGGGCCAATGTGATTGGCTGCGGGCGCGCCCAAGTGGCGCGGGCGCGCGATCAGCTTGAATCCATGCTGAAGGCCGGCGGGCCGGCGCCCGAAGCGCCCTTCGAGGAGCTTGAGGTGCTGATGCCGGCGCGCGATTTCCGCAATCGCCATGCTTCGATTCTGCTTTCGCTGGAAGCCACGCTTGCCGCGCTGGATGAGGCGGAGAACACTGCCTGCGCCTGAAGACAGGCGCGCAATATCCTGACGATATTGAAAAAAAAGCCGCCGCGACCAGAGGCAGCGGCGGCAGGTGGTGTTCGCGGGCATCTTGCGCGGGACAGGTGCAGGATCATCTGCGGCGAGCGGAAGTGCCGCCAGGATCTCGATATGCGCCGCGGAACACTGAGGCAGTTCGAGCGGATCAGATCAGGGTGGGAAGGTTGAGCGCGGCGAGAAGCATCACGAGCAACGCCATGAGGCCGGCAGCATCCTTGGCAAGGGTGGCGTGGTTGCGGGTGATGATGTTTCCAAGTTCGCTCAACATGAGATTTTCTTCCCTGTTCTTCCCATTCAGTTCACTCTTTGTTCTCATTTTGTTAACGCCGTGTAAAGAACATTTTGCGAACATATGCTGGAAAATTCCTAACCCACTGAAATCAGGGAGATATATTTTTCCTCCTGCATCAGCCAGAGCAGGGTTCGGGCGGCCTTTCCGCGCTCCGAATCAAGTTCGGGATCGTCATGCAGAAGCTTTCGCGCATCCTTCTGCGCCATCGCCTGAAGGGCGGTGTGATGCTCGAGATCGGCCACCTGGAAGCGGGGCAGGCCCGATTGTGCATGGCCGATCAGATCGCCCGCGCCGCGCAGCGCGAGATCTTCTTCGGCGATGCGGAAGCCGTCTTCCGTTTCGCGCAGGATCTCGAGGCGGCGGCGGCCCTGTTCGGAGAGCGGGGGCTTGTAGAGGAGGAGGCAGGTTGAGGGCTTGTCGCCCCGCCCTACCCGGCCGCGCAATTGGTGGAGCTGGGCGAGTCCGAAGCGTTCGGCGCGCTCGATCACCATGATCGTGGCCGCCGGCACGTCCACCCCGACCTCGATCACCGTCGTCGCCACGAGAAGCTTCACCTCGCCCGAGGCAAAGCGCGCCATGGTCCGATCGCGCTCATCGGGCGGCATCTGGCCGTGCACCAGCCCCACGGCCCCCTCGCCAAGGCGCGCGCGAAGGGCGCGGAAGCGCTCCTCGGCGGCGGTGAGATCGCTCACCTCGCTTTCCTCCACCAGCGGGCAGACCCAATAGGCCTGCTCGCCGCGGGCAAGCGCCGCCTCCAGATGCGCCACCACCTCCTCGATCCGCCCCATGGAGACAACGGCCGTTTTCACCGGCTGGCGGCCGGGGGGCTTTTCATCGAGGATGGAGATGTCCATGTCGCCATATTGCGCCAGCGCGAGGGAGCGGGGGATGGGCGTGGCCGTCATCACCAGCACATCCGCCGCCCGCCCCTTTTCGCCAAGCTCGAGGCGCTGGCGCACGCCGAAACGGTGCTGCTCGTCAATCACCGCGAGGCGCAGATCGCGGTATTCCACGTCCTTCTGGAAAAGCGCATGGGTGCCGATCAGGATATCGATTTCGCCGGCCGCGAGGGCGGAGAGCTTCTTGCTGCGCGTGCTGCCCTTGTCCTGCCCCGTGAGGATTTCAAGGCGCACGCCCGCAGCTACCGCCAGCGGCTGCATGGATTTCAGATGCTGGCGCGCGAGGATCGCCGTGGGCGCCATCAGCACCCCCTGCCCGCCCGCCTCCACCGCGATCAGCAGCGCCATCAGCGCAACCAGCGTCTTGCCCGCGCCCACATCGCCCTGAAGCAGGCGCATCATGCGCTTGTCGCCGGCCATGTCGGCCTCGATCTCGGCGATGGCACGCTCCTGGGCGGTGGTGGGGCGGTAGGGCAAGGCGGCGCGCACCTTCGCGCGCAGGCGGCCATCGCCCTTCGTGGGCGCGCCCTTGCCCCGCCGGCTCTTGCGCCGCGCCAGCGCGAGGGTGAGCTGATGGGCGAAAAGCTCGTCATAGGCGAGGCGGGCGCGGGCCGGCGTGTGGGGGGCAAGATCTTCCGGGCGGGCCGGCGCATGGGCGATCTCGAGCGCGGCGCGCCACTCCGGCCAGCCCTCGCGGGCCCGGAGCGCCGGATCGATCCATTCCGGCAGATCGGGCGCGCGCGCAAGCGCCGATTGCACGGCGCGCGCCATCTGCTTCTGGCTCACCCCTTCCGTCAGGGCATAATGGGGTTCGAAGGCGGGGATCTCGCCAGCTTCCTCGGGGCGCAGGATGTAATCGGGGTGGACGATCTGGGCCATGCCGTCGAAATGTTCGAGCTTGCCGGAGATCACGCGCCGCTGGCCGGTGGGCAGGATGCGCATGAGATATTCCGGCCGGGCATGGAAGAAGACCAGCTGGAAGGTGATCGCGCGATCATGCACCTCGATCCGGTAGGGCCGGCCGCGCTGGCGGGGGGGCATGTGGCGGCCCACCTCCACTTCCAGCGTTACATGGCGGTGCGGCGCGACGCCCTGCACCGTCTCCACCCGCTCGCGCGCGATCCCCGATTGCGGCAGATGGAAGAGGAG
>JALVEX010000064.1 GCA_027030435.1 Paracoccaceae bacterium | reverse complement strand
ACCATCGCCGCCTTCGGGAAACAAGGGCATGAAAACATCCTTGTTTCCGCGCCGTTCTCGCGGCGCCAACAAATCGCCGTGTTTTGCCCCATTGGGCATGAAAATGGCACAAATCAAGGAATCCAGCACAACCGGAGCGCGAAAATCGTTTATAAAACATTAACTTAAAGAAAAAATACGGTTTCTCTTTTTCCGAATATTCATTGCAAATTTCCGTCAAATTGTGCCAGTATGCGGGTGGGGAAGGAAAAACGGGGTCTGAGCATGTCTGCTTGCGCAAGTCATCTCGGATTTGATCTCTGGAAGGCTCCATTGAAGAGCCTGTTCCCTGTCGGGCATGAGTGACCCCCAATTTCCGGGGGTGGGGTTTTTCGGGTTTGTCCCGAAGTGATTAGGTGAGATGATAATGACGGTTCACAATACCAATCTGACGGACAGCCTCGGGAAGGGCATGATTCCCGTCGCGACCACCTACATGCCGGAGCGTGAGGTCCTCTATACCGGGGCCGGGCTCTACCGGAGTGCAGGGAAGCGCCTGCTGGACATTGCGCTGATCGTGCTCGCGCTGCCGATCGTGCTGCCGGTGGTGACCATGCTGGCGCTCCTGATTTCGCTTGACGGGCACTCCCCCTTCTACCGTCAGAAGCGGCTCGGCCGGGGGGGGCGTCTTTTCACCCTCTGGAAGCTGCGCACGATGGTGGCGGATGCCGATGAAAGGCTCGCAGCCTGTCTGGCGCGGAACCCCGAGGCCAGGAAGGAATGGGAAACCACCCAGAAGCTGAAGAACGATCCGCGCATCACCCGCTTCGGCCGCCTCCTGCGCAAGACCTCGCTTGATGAGCTGCCGCAGCTGTGGAACGTGCTGAAGGGCGACATGAGCCTTGTCGGCCCGCGCCCGATGCTGCCCGAACAGCGCCATCTCTACCCGGGCCGCGCCTATTATGCCCTGCGCCCGGGCATCACCGGCCTGTGGCAGATTTCCGACCGCAACGAAGGCAGCTTTGCCGGCCGCGCCAAGTTCGACACCGAATATGCGAACGCCGTATCCCTGAAGACGGATCTGGGGATCCTGCTGCGCACCGTTCGGGTCGTGCTGCGCGGCACCGGCTACTGAGCCGGGCAGCTGCCGGCCGCGCCCTTTCCGCCCTTTTGCGGCCTGTCCGCATACCGCCCAAGCCCGGACCGGGCGGGAAACATGATTTTTCATGGCCCCGTGCCGGGAACGGCTATATCTTGAAATGCACCCGGTTCCTGCAGAAGGCATGTCATGAAAGCGCGTATTTTCCTTCTTCTCCTCGTCGTTGCCATCGGCACCGTCATCTTTCTCACCCGGTTCGGCAATTCCGAACAGAAGGCCGAGAAATACTATCAGTCCGCCCTCGAACTGATCGAACAGGGCGACGAGGAGCGGGCCATGGTCCAGCTGCGCAACGTGTTCGATCTGAACGGCCGCCACCATGATGCCCGCATCGCCTATGCGGAACTGCTGCGCAAACGCGGCGACATCGCCGAGAGCTACGGCCACTATCTGCGCCTGATCGAGCAATACCCGGATGATGTGGAGGGCCGGCGCGCCCTGGCCGAAATGGCCATCAGGGGCGGCAACTGGGAAGAGGCCGAACGCCACGCCCGCAAGCTTCTGGAGCTCGCGCCTGACGATCTGGAAGCCCGGGCAATGAACGCGGTGCTCGATTACCGCGATGCGGTGCGCAGGAACGATGCCGCGGCCAAGGCGAAAGCCGTGAAGGCGGCAAAGGCCGTGCTGGCGCAGGATCCGGAGATCACCATGGCGCGCCGGGTGCTGATCCAGGACGCCCTTTCCGGCCCCAGGCCCATGGATGCGCTGAAGCAGCTCGACATCGCGCTCGAGCAGGAGCCCGATTCCCTCGAGCTGCACCAGGCGCGGCTGCGCCTTCTGGCCCTGGCCGGGCGCGATGACGAGGTGGGCGAGCGCCTGCGCGAGATGACCCGCATCTTCCCCGATAACGAGCGGGTGCAATCCTCGCTCATTGCCTGGTATCTGCGCCGTGGCGATGTGGAGGGCGCCGAGAAATTCATGCGCCGGATGGCGGCCGAGGCGGACGCGGCCGACAGGCCCGGGCTCAATCTCGCGATTGTCCAGTTTCTGCGCCGCACGAAGGGGTATGACGCCGCCCGCAAGGAGCTCGACAACCTCATTGCCAGGAGCGACGACAATGCCGATCTCTACAAGGCGATGCGCGCCGTTCTCGATTTCGAGCTCGGCGACGACAGGGAAAAGGCCATTGCCGATCTGGAGAATATTCTCGACGGGGCGAAATCCGATGCGAAGATGCGCGATGTCCGGGTGATTCTGGCGCGCATGCTGCAATCGAGCGGCAACGAGGTGGGCGCGCGCGCCGAGGTCGAGAAGGTGCTGTCCGAGGATCCCGGCCATGTGGGGGCGCTGAAGATGAAGGCCGCCTGGCAGATCGAGGATGACAAGCCCGAAGAAGCCATCCTCACCCTGCGCAAGGCGCTCGATCAGGCCCCGCGCGATCCCGAACTGCTCACCCTGATGGCCCGCGCTCACGAGCGCAACGGCGATCATCAGCTGGCCGGCGAACGGCTGGCCCTGGCCGTGGAAGCCTCCGGCAGCGCCCCCGCGGAAAGCCTGCGCTATGCCCGCTTCCTGATCGGGGAAGGCCGCCTCGCCCCGGCCGAAAGCGTGCTGATCGATGCCCTGCGCCGCAACCCCGCCGATCAGCAGCTGCTGCGCACGCTGGCCGATATCTACATCCGCCAGAAGGACTGGCCCCGCGCCCGGGGGATTGTCCGCCGGCTGAACGAGATCGGCAGCGAAGAGGCGAAGGCCGCCGCCAATTCCATCCAGACGAGGCTTCTGCTGGCCCAGGGAAAACCCGAAGACAGCATCGAATTCGTCCAGAAGCTGATCGACGCGGGCGATGCGGATGCGCGCGCCGGGGCGCTGGTGGTGCAGACGCATCTGCGCGAGGGCAATGTCGAGGCCGCCGCCGCCTATGCCGACAGGCTTCTCGAAAAGGCCCCGAAGGATCCCGCTCTGCGCATGCTGCGCGCCGGGGTCTACATGGCCGAGGGCAGGCCGGACGAGGCCGAGAAGATCTACCGCGCGCTGATCGCGGAAAATCCGAAGGACGATCTGCCGGTGCAGGCGCTTTACACGCTGCTGCACAAGGCAGGCCGCGATGAAGAGGCCCGCGTCGTGCTCGATCAGGGGCTCGAAAACGCGCCGCTTTCGCCGACGCTGAACTGGATCAGGGCCGGTCTCCTGGAGAAGGCCGGCGATATCGAGGGCGCGATCGCGATCTATGAGAAGCTCTATGAGCGGAACAGGGATGATCTGGTGGTGGCCAACAACCTCGCCAGCCTGATCGCCGCCAGCCGCGACGATCGCGAAAGCCTCGAGCGCGCCTTCGCCATCGCCCGGCGCCTGCGCGGCAGCAAGGTGCCTGCCTTCCAGGATACCTATGGCTGGCTTCAGCTGCGCCGCGGCAATGCCAAGGCCGCCCTGCCCGTGCTGGAAGCCGCGGCAAGGGGCCTGCCCGAAAATCCCGAGGTGCAGCTGCATCTGGGGCTCGCCTATGCCGCGCTCGGAGACACGCCCCGCGCACGCGAGACGCTCGAGCGCGGTCTCGAGATGGCAAAGGGGCTCGATCTGCCGGTGGTGGAAGAGGCCCGCAAGGCGCTCGAAAGCCTGCCGGCCGGGGAATGAGGCTTGCGGGAGCGCGCAGGCGTTCCTTGTGGCAAGCTTCCGTTTCGCGATCCACGGCTTCGGTGCTATGAAAAGGCAATGATAATGGCCGCTGCTGGACGGCCCGTTTGACGAGGAAGTAACGATGCGACAGATAATCACCCTTCTGGCAGCGCTGTTCCTGGCCCTGCCCGCCCTTGCCCAGAGCACCTACAAGGTAAAGCCCGGAGACGTGCTGCAGATCGAGGTGCTGGAAGATGCGAGCCTCAACCGCAGCGCGCTGGTGCTGCCCGATGGCACGATCTCCTTCCCGCTGGCGGGCAGCCTGCGCGCGGCGGGCCGCAGCGTGAACCAGATCCGCGATAGCCTGGCCGAGCGCCTGGCCTCGAATTTCGCCACCAAACCGACCGTTTTCGTGGCGCTCGCCACGCTCGGCAAGCGCGCGGCCGGCAAGCCGCGCACCATCTCGATCTTCGCCCTTGGCGAGCTGGCCAAGCCCGGCGAACACAAGATGAAGCGCGGCACCACGCTGCTGCAGTTCCTCGCGCAGGCCGGCGGCTTCACCAAATTCGCCGCCACCAAGCGAATCCAGATCCGCCGCCGCGATCCGAACACCGGGCAGGAGCATGTGTTCGGGTTCAATTACGATGCGCTCGAGAAGGGGCGCGGGCGGGGTTTCGGCCCCTTGCGCGATGGCGATGTGATCGTGGTGCCCCAGCGCCGCCTGTTCGAATAGCACGGGGGGCGGAATGCGCGCCATGAGGCGGATCGGGCATATTCCGGCGCTGCTGCTGGCGGCGGGGCTGAGCGCTCCGGGCGGGGCGCTCGAGGCGCAGGAGAGCGGCGCCGGCGCGCCCGGCCTCTCGGTGGTGCTCGATTTCGATCAGCGCCTCGAGGCCGACAGCAATCTCGATCTTGCCGCCACCAGCCCCGGCACCAGCCTGATCGCCACCACCGGCCTCGGCCTGCGCCTCGAAAGCCATGCCCGGGCGCAGGATCTGAGCCTCGGCCTCTCCACCCGGCTGCGGCTGCGCAACGATCCCGGCGGATCCGATGCGGGCACCGAGATCGACGAACCCCGCCTGCGCTTTTCCTACAGCCGCGAGGCGGCGCGAAGCCTGCTGAAGCTGCATGGCGACTGGCGGCGCAGCGATATCTCCTTCCTGCGCCCCGAGAGCGATTTCATCGGCCCCGGCGGCGTGATCGTGCTGCCCCCCGATCTGGCCGATCTCACCGGCACCGGCAAGCGCCGCGCCTGGAGCCTTGGCGGCTCTCTCGAGTTGGGGCGTGACACACCGCTCGGCCTCACCCTCGGCGCCGGCATCGACAGGCTCGATTACGCCGACACCACCGATCCC
>JALVEX010000063.1 GCA_027030435.1 Paracoccaceae bacterium | reverse complement strand
CGCAGGAAGGAACCACGGAGCAGATTTGCCTTTCTCCAAGACTGGTCTCCAAGGCTGGGGGAGTGCCTCGCGGGCGAGGAGCGATGGCACGAAATGGATCGACGGCCAACCCAGGTCATGAGATGCCGCCATGAAATCCGATCGGCCCGAATCTGAAAGTGGAGAAGGGCGAAGCCTCCGGTCAGAGTGATCGGACGCGCCCCGCATGCCGCCAAGGGTCTGGGGAATGACCCGTTTTCGTTTGGAATCAGGCTGCCGGGTCGAGGAGAACAGCTTCCTTGCGCTTCAGGGTCAGGCGAGCGGTTTGCCTGCATGGGGCCGCATCACGATCAGCCAAATCGGGGAAAAGGGCAAAAAGCTCTGCCATCACGGACCGATCCTTCAGAAGGATCTGATCGCCGGGATAGAAGCTTTCACTCAGCACCCCCTCGCTCCAGATTATTTCATGGCGGTCAAACATCAGATGGAAATATTCCACCTCCTGAACCGGCTCCTGCCTGATCGTATCGCCGTTTATCAGGTGTTTTGCCGGTACAAGCACTTCGCTCCGGCCATAATAAAGCTCGGCCTGCCACCCCTGGATCACCATACGGTGCTGGGGAGACACCCTCAGATCCCGCCGGTTGCCGATCGCACCGGCACGAAAACGCACTGGCGCGTGCTCCCCGAGGCCGGAAATAGCAGCCTTCCCGATCCAGCGGATCGCTTGCAGGCCATGATCCAGGGTTTCGACCAGATCACCCTTCACAAGCTCTTCCACCCTGCGATCACCACGCGCCGTGCGGATCAGGGTTCCGGCAGCAAAACAGGGCGGCCCAAGCTGGTTGACGAGAAGCGGCCCCTGGGTGTTGACCCATGTGGTGGAAACCAGCGTGCCGTTCTGCAGAACCTGGCCGTCATTCGGGGTGAACACCCGGCGCCCGTCGGCAAGATAGAAGGTAACCCCGGTGTAGGTGACATTCCCGACACCCGGCACATTTATCGTTACCGTATCGCCAGGCCAGGACGCGGTGATATCGGTGCCGTCAACGCTATCGTTATTGAAGCGATCGAAATCGCCATCGTCATTCTGATCGGTCAGGTTCAGATGGACGAAATTCAACTGCGTGCCGGCCGGTGGCGGCGCTGCGGGATCGATGAGAAAGAACTGATCGTTATAGGTTGTCGGCAAGAATACACATCCTGTCTGTTATACTCGAGCGCATCATGCGCCGAAAATCCTACCCTTTCATGGCCGGAATAAGAAATTTTCGGGCTGATTTCAATAAAATTGCCACGGCCCCGTGAGCACATGGAGCCGTGGCCCTTTGTCTGCTGGGCGGTTTGGTGCGCGCTCAGGCCCGCGCGGCCCCTTCCTCGATCCCCAGCGGATGGGGCAGGTGCACCAGCATCTCCCACGGGCAGACCTGCAGGAAATTCCGGCGCTCCACCTCCCAGTTCGCGAGGATCTCCGCCGCCTTGCGGCTGCCTGTTTCGGCCTGATGGCGCTCGATCAGGGCCTTCAGCTCGTTTTCCCAGTGATCCACCGTCACCGGGCAGGTGACAAGCGTTTCCATGTTCATGTAATCGCGCGCCTTGCCCTCGGGATCATGGAGATAGGCCATGCCGCCCGTCATTCCGGCGCCGAAATTGGCCCCGATATCCCCGAGGATCACCGCAATGCCGCCTGTCATGTATTCACAGCCCGAGGAGCCGCAGCCCTCGACAACCACCTTCGCGCCCGAATTGCGCACGGCGAAACGCTCGCCCGCGCGCCCGGAGGCGAAGAGATAGCCATCGGTGGCACCATAAAGCACGGTATTGCCGATGATGGTGTTTTCGCTGGCCTCGAGCGGGCTGATCATCGGCGGGCGCACCACGATCGTGCCCCCCGAAAGCCCCTTGCCCACGTAATCGTTGGCATCGCCCGAAACCTCGATCTTGAGGCCGGGAGCGGCGAAGGCGCCAAGGCTCTGCCCGGCGCTTCCGGTGAGCTTCACCGTCAGGTGATCGGGCTGGAGATCATTGCGCATCCCGAAGCGCTCGACGATATGCGAGGAAACCCGCGTGCCCACGGTGCGCTGGGTGTTCTGCACCGTGTAATGCAGCTGCATCTTCTCGCCGTCCTTCAGGAAGCGCGCCGCATCGCGCACGATCTCGGCATCGAGCGTATCGGGCACCTCGTTCCTCGGGCGCTTGCGATCGTAAGCAATTTCATGCGCGCCATCGACGGTGATCAGCAGCGGGTTGAGATCGAGATCGTCCAGATGTGCCGCGCCGCGGCTGACCTGGCCCAGAAGATCGGCGCGCCCGATCACCTCATCCAGCGAACGCGCGCCGAGGCTGGCCAGAATCTCGCGCACCTCCTGGGCATAGAAGGTGATCAGGTTCACCACCTTGTCGGCATTGCCGGTGAACTTGGCGCGCAGGCGCTCATCCTGCGTGCAGACTCCCACCGGGCAGGTGTTGGACTGACATTGCCGCACCATGATGCAGCCCATGGCGATGAGCGCGGCGGTGCCGATGCCGTATTCCTCGGCCCCCATCATCGCCGCCATGACGATATCGCGCCCGGTGCGAAGCCCGCCATCGGTGCGAAGCGTCACCCGATCGCGCAGCTTGTTCATCGCCAGCACCTGATGGGCCTCGGTGAGGCCCATTTCCCACGGCAGGCCGGCGTATTTGATGCTGGTCGCAGGGCTTGCGCCGGTGCCGCCGTTATGGCCCGAAATCAGGATCACATCCGCCTTGGCCTTGGCAACGCCGGCGGCGATGGTGCCCACCCCTGAAGCCGCCACCAGCTTGACGCAGACCTTGGCGATCGGATTGATCTGCTTCAGATCGTAGATGAGCTGGGCGAGATCCTCGATCGAGTAGATATCATGGTGGGGCGGCGGGGAGATCAGCGTCACACCCGGCGTGGAGTGGCGCAGCTTGGCGATAAGCTCCGTCACCTTCAGCCCCGGAAGCTGGCCGCCCTCGCCGGGCTTGGCGCCCTGGGCCACCTTGATTTCAAGCTCCTCGCAATGGGTAAGGTATTCCGCCGTGACGCCAAAACGCCCCGACGCCACCTGCTTGATCTTGGCGGAGGGATTATCGCCGTTCGGCTCGGGCGTGAAGAAGGAGGGATCCTCGCCCCCCTCGCCGCTGTCGGATTTGGCGCCGATGCGGTTCATCGCCACGGAAAGGGTCTTGTGCGCCTCGGGGCTGAGCGCGCCAAGGCTCATGCCCGGCGTGACGAAGCGC
This sequence comes from Paracoccaceae bacterium, assembly GCA_027030435.1. Classification (GTDB taxonomy): domain Bacteria; phylum Pseudomonadota; class Alphaproteobacteria; order Rhodobacterales; family Rhodobacteraceae; genus WFVA01. The sequence goes on along the minus strand of JALVEX010000063.1, from coordinate 1,839 downwards.
TTGCGGATCGCGGTGATGCTCTCCACCTCCTCGATCGGCACCGGCTCGCCCAGCGGCTTGAATTCCATCAGATCGCGCAGGTGGATCGGCGGGTTTTCATGCAGCTTCGCCGAATACTGCTTCCACAGCGCATATGAGGCCCGATCGCAGGCCGATTGCAACAGGTGCATGTTGGTGGCGTTCCAGGCATGCACCTCGCCCGAGCGGCGCATCTTGTAAAAGCCGCCCACGGGCAGAAGATCGCGATTGCTTCTCCAGCCAAGCGCATGCACCTCCTCGAGCTTCTGCTGGATGCCGCGCACCCCGATGCCGGAAATGCGGCTCACCATGCCGGGGAAATATTCCGCCACCATGGCGCGCGAAAGGCCGACGGCCTCGAAATTGAGCCCGCCGCGATAGCTGGAGATCACGCTGATCCCCATCTTCGCCATGATTTTCAGAAGCCCCTGATCGATGGCCTTGCGATAGCGCGCCACCGCATCGGTGAGGGTACCTTCGAGAAGCCCGCGCTCGATCCGATCGGCGATGGTATCTTCGGCCAGATAGGCATTTACCGTGGTGGCTCCGGCACCGATCAGCACCGCGAAATAGTGAGGATCCACGCATTCCGCGCTTTGCACGTTGATCGAGCAGAAGGTGCGCAGGCCCTCGCGCGTCAGCCCGCTGTGCACCGCGCTGGTGGCCAGGATCATCGGCATGGGCACACGATCCGGGCCCTGGTGGCGATCCGTCAGCACCAGATGCGCGGTGCCGGAGCGCACCGCATCCTCGGCCTCGCTGCGGATGCGCGAGAGCGCCTCGCGCAGCGCGTTTTCGCCCCCGTCAGCCGGGAAGGTGCAATCGATCTCCACCACCTCATCGCCCAGATGCTCCAGCAGCGCCGCGAACTGCGCATTGCCGAGGAAGGGGCTTTCCAGCACCATGATCTCGGTCTGAGCGCTGCTTTCGTCGAGCACGTTCTTGAGGTTGCCGAAGCGGGTCTTGAGGCTCATCACCCGGTATTCGCGCAGGGAATCGATCGGCGGGTTGGTGACCTGGCTGAAATTCTGGCGGAAATAATGACTGAGCGGGCGGTATTGCCTGGAAAGCACGGCCGCGGGCGTGTCATCGCCCATACTTGCGATGGCCTCCTTGCCGTCCTCCACCATCGGCGCAAGGATCTGCTCGATCATTTCCACCGTATAGCCGGCTGCCAGCTGGCGCTTCTTCAGCTCTTCCTTCGCCGTCAGCGGCACCTCGCTCACGCGGTTGAGCTCGTCTTCCATATCCTTGATCCGAGTGACCCACTCGCCGAAGGGCAGGGCGCTGGCGAGCTTGTCCTTGATCTCGCGATCATGGAAGAGAAGGCCCTTCTTCATGTCCACCGCGATCATCTGGCCGGGGCCGAGCGCGCCCTTTTCCTGCACCGTGGCCTCGTCCACCGGCACCATGCCGGCTTCGGATCCGGCGATCACCAGCCCGTCGCCGGTGACCACATAACGCATCGGGCGCAATCCGTTGCGATCGAGCCCGGCACAGACCCAGCGCCCGTCCGTCATGGCGAGCGCGGCGGGGCCGTCCCACGGTTCCATCACCGCGTTGCAATAGGCATACATGTCGCGCCAGGCCCTGGGCAGCTCCACCGCGGATTGCGACCACGCTTCGGGCACCAGCATGGTTTTCGCCATCGGCGCCGAGCGCCCGGCGCGCACCATCACCTCGAACACCGCATCGAGCGCCGCCGAATCGGAGCTCCCCTGCGGGATGATCGGCTTGATATCCTCGGCCATCTCGCCGAAGGCCGAGGAAGCCATGCGGATCTCGTGGCTCTTCATCCAGTTGATGTTACCCTTGAGCGTG
>JALVEX010000062.1 GCA_027030435.1 Paracoccaceae bacterium | reverse complement strand
GCCCGAAAGGAGCCGCGCGGGCGCCTCCACGCCGGGGCCGCGCACGTCAAAGGCGCGGCACAGGCGCTCGGCGTTTTCGCGGATCGCGCGGCCGCGCAGGAAGCCGTAACGCTGCACATGGGGATCGTCGAGCCGCTCGATCACCAGGTTTTCCGCGACGCTCATCGCCCCCACCACGCCATCGCGGTGGCGATCCTCGGGGATGCGCCCCACCCGGGCGCGGATCATCTCCCGCGGCGAGACCTTGCGCAGGGCCCGCCCCTCGAGGCGGATTTCGCCCCGGTCGGGTGCGCGCAGCCCCGAGATCAGCGCCGCCAGCGCGCTCTGGCCGTTGCCCGAGACCCCGGCGATGCCGATGATCTCGCCGCCCTTGAGCGAAAGCGAGACATCCTCGAGCCGGTCGCGCGCGCGCGCGCCATGAAGCGTGATTCCATCGAGCGCCAGCACCTCCGCCCCGGGCCTTGCGGGCGGGCGCTCGGGCGGCGCGATCTCCTCGCCCACCATCATCGCCGCGATGCGGGCGCGGTCGGCCTCGGCGGTGGCCATTTCGCCCACCTTGCGGCCGTGGCGCAGCACCGCGATGCGATCGGAAAACGCCAGCACCTCATGGAGCTTGTGGGAAATGAAGATCACCGAAAGCCCCTCCGCCACCATGGCGCGCAGGCTCTGGAAAAGGCTCTCGGCCTCCTGCGGCGTCAGCACGGCGGTGGGCTCGTCGAGCACCAGCACGCGGGCATCGCGGTAAAGCGCCTTCAGGATCTCGACCCGCTGGCGCTCGCCCACGCTCATCGCCCCCACGCGCTCATCCAGCGGCGCCTTCAGCCCCGAGGCCGCCATCAGCCGCTCGACGCGCGCCCGCGCGGGGGCGAGATTGCGGCGAAGGGACATGAGCGGCTCGGCGCCGAGCAGGATGTTGTCGAGCGCAGTCAGATTTTCGGCCAGCGCGAAATGCTGATGCACCATGCCGATCCCCGCCTCGATCGCCGCCTGCGGCTGGCCGGGGGGCAGGGGGCGGAGTTCGCCATCGATGCGCACCAGCACCTCGCCCTCGTCGGGGACGTATTCGCCGAAAAGCATGTTCATCAGGGTCGTCTTGCCGGCGCCGTTCTCGCCCAGAAGCGCCAGCACCTCGCCCTCGCGAAGCTCGAGATCGATGTGATCGGCCGCCAGCACCGGGCCGAAGCGCCTGGTGAGCCCCGAGAGCTTCAGAATGATCTTCTTTTCCATGCGATGCGCGGCCGGGGCGCTCGCGGGCGGGGGCTGGGCGGATGGCCCTCCCCGGACGCGCACGCGCGCGCCCCGGCCTTTCTCCTACATGTCGGACACGGGCCGTGCGTCGTTGATGTTCACGCGAAACAGGCCGTCGAGGATCTCCTGCTCCTTCTCGCGCACCATCTTCACCACGTCGGCGGGCACCAGATTTTCATCGATCACCACCGAGCCGCCGCCGTATTTCATGAAGCTGTACTGCCCGTAATCGGCCGCCTCCCAGCGCCCTTCCTTCACCGCGGCGATGGCGCGGTCGATGGTGGGCTCCATGTGCCAGATGGCGGAGGCGAGGATGGTGTCGGGGTAGTCGGCAGAGGTATCGATCACGTTGCCGATCGCCTTCACCCCGCGCTCCATGGCCGCGTCCGACACCCCGAAGCGCTCCGCATACATCACGTCGGCGCCCGCATCCATCATCGCGAAAGCCGCTTCCTTGGCCTTCGGAGGATCATACCAGCTGTCGATGAAGTTCACGAGGAACTTCACATCCGGGTTGACGGAGCGCGCGCCGTCCATGAAGGCGTTCATCAGCCGGTTCACTTCCGGGATCGCATAGCCCCCCACCATGCCGATCACGTTGGATTTGGTGGTGGCGCCGGCGATCATCCCGGTGAGGTAGCTCGGCTCGTGGATCCAGTTGTCGAACACCGAGAAATTCTTGCCCGAAGGCCCGAAGGAAGAGCCCATCAGGAAGGCGGTATCGGGATAATCCGCCGCCACCTTGCGCGCCGCGCGCTCGAGCCCGAACACCTCGCCAACGATCAGCTGCTGGCCCCCTTCGGCATATTCGCGCATGACGCGCTCGTAATCGTTGTTGGCCACGTTTTCGGACCACACGTAATCGATGTCGCCCCTGTCGGCGGCTTCCTTCAGCGCCTTGTGGATGCGGCTGATCCACTGCTGCTCCACCGGCAGGGTGTAGATCGCCGCCACCTTGATCTTTTCGGCCAGCGCGGCGGTGGCACCCAGCGACATGACGGAAAGCGCCAGCGCGCCGGCGAGTGCGCCGAGCACGCCGCGGCGGCGCCATTTAGCAAACAGTCTCATGATCTTTCTCCCCAGTTGGTCTTGTTTGTTTGTATGGAAACAAGCCTGCTGCGATTTTATCATCCGGTCAAGATCAATCTTTGGTCAGGGGGGGCAGGAGAAGCATTCCGGCTGAATGGGCGGGGCGGGCAGCGCATGCCCGTGCCGTTCGCGCGCGCTCCGGGCGGTGCCGTTTCGTTCAGAAGCGGCACGCCCAGGTCATGAGCAAGATGCTTTTGCCGCCCGGCGGGCACCGCCGGGCAGCGCCCGACCCGCCCCCACAGGGCGGGCGCTACCGCGCGCCCAGCCTCGGGCCGGGCGCTGCCCTCATCACGAGATCGGGAAACATACGGCGATCCATCAGATCCCATTGCGCTATGGAAGAAGGGGGTGGGCGCAAAAGGGCCGCTTCCGGGTCTGCGCCCGCAAAACATGAGAAGCCCCGCCGGGGAGCGGGGCTTCTGGGCCGGCCTTATCGCGCCATGCAGGCCGTGATCAGCCGTCTTCGGTGATGAGCGCCTCTTCCGGCAGCCCTTCCTCGGGCAGGATGAGATTGAGCACCACCGCGATCACCGCCGCCGGCAGCAGGCCGGAATTGAGCAGGATGCGCGCCCAGCCGGGAAGGAACTTCATCGCGTCCGGCACCAGATTGAGCCCGACACCGAGCGAAAGCGCCACCGCGAAGATAAGCATGTTGCGCCGGTTCCAGTGCACGTCCGAAAGCATGTTGACGCCCGCCGCCGCCACCATGCCGAACATCACGATCACGCCCCCGCCGAGCACCGGATAGGGAATGGTGTTGACCACCGCGCCCACCTTGGGCACCAGCCCGCACAGGATCAGGAACAGCGCGCCGATGGTCACCACATGGCGGCTCATCACCCCCGTCATCGCCACGAGGCCCACGTTCTGGCTGAAGCTGGTGTTGGGCAGCCCGCCGAACAGGCCGGCCACGGCGGTGCCCAGGCCATCGGCGAAGGTGGCGCCGGTGATTTCCTCGTTGGTGGCCTCGCGCCCCGCGCCGCCCTTGGTGATGCCGGAAACATCCCCCACCGTCTCGATCGCGGAAACCACCGCCATCATGCACATGCCGAAGATGATCCCCCAGTTGATCTCGAAGCCGAACTTGAAGGGCTCGGGCAGGGCGAACCAGCCGGCCTTGCCGACCCCGGCGAAGGAGACGATCCCCAGCATCCAGGCCACGATATAGCCCGCGATCAGCCCGATCAGCACGGCGGCGACGGAAAGGAAGCCGCGGGAGGTGAACTTGATCGCCAGCGTCACGACGATGACGATGAAGGCGAGCGTCCAGTTGCGCAAGCCGCCCCATTCGGGCTTGGACATGTGAAAATCCCCCGCCCCGCCGGCGGCGTAGAGGATGCCGACCTTGACGAGCAAAAGCCCGATCATCAGCACGATCAGCCCCGTCACGAGGGGCGGCAGGGCGAAGCGGATCCTGCTGATGAAGAAGCCGAGGCAGAAGTGGAAGATGCCGCCGATCATGACCCCCGTGGCAAGCCCCGCCATGCCGCCCACGCCCGCGCCGGCGACGGCCGGGATCATCACCGGCAGGAAGGCAAAGCTCGTGCCCTGCACCACCGGCAGGCGCGCGCCGACGGGGCCGAAGCCGATGGTCTGGAAAAGGGTGGCGACGCCGGCAAAGAGCATCGCCATCTGGATCATGTAGATCACCGTCGGGATATCGGCATTGGGCGAGCCGAAGCCGAAGCCCGCCACGCCGGCGATGATGATCGCTGGGGTGATGTTGGAGGCGAACATCGCCATCACATGCTGGAGCCCGAGCGGGATCGCCACATGCAGCGGCGGCATGTAATCCGGGTCCTTGAGCTGTTCCGGGGTTCCGATGGAATTGTCCCTCATTATTCGTTTCCTCTCTGCTGGGCACCTGTTCGCGGGTGCGGATTAATGCAATTTGCGATGGTTATGGATCAGATTATTGTGGTTATGAATCAGGCTTCTACCATATATGGCGTTTTCAGCCAATATTCTTCCAGATTGGGCGTGTCGCCGATGCGGTCGATCACCGCGAAGAGGGCCGGTTCGCTCAAGGGGGTGAGCACGCCGTGCCAGGTGGCGCGCAGGAAATTGACGCCCTGGCCCGGCGCGGTGAGGAAGGCGCGCGGGCGGGCGGGGCGGCCGGCGTCGTCGGGCGCCACGATCACGAGGAAGGGGGCCTCCTGCATCGGGATGAAGGCCTGGCTTCCCTCGGGGTGGCGCTCGAGCATTTCGAGGCGGTAGGGCAGCGCGCGGGCGCGGGCGCGAAAGAGGCTGATGCCGGCCCGCCCGCCGGGGCCGAAATCGAGCCGCGCGAGATCGTGGAAGCGCTCGCACATTCCCTGGTTGATGAGCCTGTCGGGCGCGCCGCTGGCCGCGATCACGTCGCCGAAGGGGGCGAAGGCCTCGGGCGTGAGCGGCTCGGCGCGGATCACCTCGCCCTTCATGGCAGCATCAGCCCCGGATGGCGGTTGACATCCTTGTAGAGGAGGTAGCGGAAGGGCTCTTCTCCGGTGGCGATGCAGGCCTGCGGGCAGAAGGCGCGCAGCCACATGAAATCGCCGGGGCCGACCTCGTGCCAGCTGCGGTTGAGCAGATAGCGCCCCGTGCCCTGAAGCACGTAGAGCCCGTGCTCCATCACATGGGTTTCGGCGAAGGGGATGCGCGCGCCGGGCATGAGGGTGACGATATTGACGTGCATGTCATGGCGCATGTCGTCGGGATCGTGAAAGCGGGTGGTGGCCCAGGCGCCGCCGGTGCCGGGCATGGGAT
>JALVEX010000061.1 GCA_027030435.1 Paracoccaceae bacterium | reverse complement strand
CGGACAAGGCGACGATGGAGCTCGAGGCCGTCGATGAAGGGGTGATCGGCAAGATCCTCGTGCCCGAGGGCACGGCGGGGGTGAAGGTGAATGCCCCCATTGCCGTGCTTCTGGAGGAAGGCGAAAACGCCGCGGATATCAAGGGCATGTCCGAATCCGCGCCTGCGCCCGAAAGCCCCGCGCCGGCCCCGGCCGCTGCGGCCGCACCCGCCAAGGCCGCCCCCGCCCGGCCCGCGCCATCATCCGCCCCCCCGCCCGAGCCGGAAATCCCCGCGGGCACGCCGATGAAGACCCAGACCGTGCGCGAGGCGCTGCGCGATGCCATGGCCGAGGAGATGCGCCGCGACGAGAGCGTTTTCCTGATGGGCGAGGAAGTGGGCCAGTATCAGGGCGCCTACAAGGTGAGCCAGGGCCTGCTCGACGAATTCGGCGAGCGCCGGGTGATCGACACCCCGATCACCGAACAGGGCTTTGCCGGCGTCGGCATCGGCGCGGCCTTCACGGGGCTGAGGCCCATCGTCGAATTCATGACCTTCAATTTCGCCATGCAGGCGATCGACCAGATCATCAATTCGGCCGCGAAAACGCTCTACATGTCGGGCGGGCAGATGAACGTGCCGATCGTGTTTCGCGGCCCCAATGGCGCGGCTGCCCGCGTGGCGGCCCAGCACAGCCAGGATTACGCCTCCTGGTATGCCCATATCCCCGGCCTCAAGGTGGCCATGCCCTGGTCGGCCGCTGATGCCAAGGGGCTGCTGAAAACCGCGATCCGCGATCCCAACCCGGTGATCTTCCTTGAAAACGAGATCCTCTACGGCCAGAGCTTCGAGGTGCCCGATATCGAGGATCACACCGTGCCGTTTGGCCGCGCGAAGATCTGGCGCGCGGGCAGCGATCTCACCATCGTGAGCTTCGGCATCGGCATGAAATACGCAACCGAAGCCGCCGAGCGGCTGGCCGAGGAGGGGATCAGCGCCGAGGTGATCGATCTGCGCACCCTGCGCCCGATGGATACGGATACGGTGGTCAGAAGCGTGATGAAGACCAACCGCTGCATCACCGTGGAAGAGGGCTGGCCGGTGTGCTCGATCGGCAGCCAGATTTCCTCGGTGCTGATGCAGGAAGCCTTCGATTATCTCGATGCGCCGGTGATCACCCTCACCGGCAAGGATGTGCCCATGCCCTATGCCGCCAATCTCGAGCGCCTCGCGCTTGTCACCACCGATGAGGTGGTGGAAGCGGCGCGCCAGGTCACCTATCGCTGAGGAAAACGCCATGCCGATCGAAATTCTCATGCCCGCGCTCAGCCCCACGATGGAGGAGGGCACGCTAGCCAAATGGCTCGTCAGCGAGGGCGACAAGGTGGAATCGGGCGATGTGATCGCCGAAATCGAGACCGACAAGGCGACGATGGAGTTCGAAGCCGTCGATGACGGCGTGATCGGAAAGATCCTCGTGCCCGAGGGCACGGCGGGGGTGAAGGTGAACACCCCCATCGCCATCCTGCTCGAAGAGGGCGAAAGCGCCGCCGACATCGCCGCGCAGCCGGCGGACAAACCCGCAGAACCCGCGCCAGCCGCTGCCCCATCAATACCGGCCACCGAGCCCGCAACCACCGAGCCCGCAACCACCAGCCCGCCTGCCGCGCCCGCTGCCCCCGCGCCCGAGGGCAAGCGCATCTTCGCCTCGCCCCTCGCCCGCCGGCTGGCGGCCCAGAAGGGCATCGATCTCGCCGGCCTCAAGGGCTCGGGCCCGCGCGGGCGCATCGTCAAGGCCGATGTGGAAGCCGCCGCCGCGGCTCCGAAAACGCATACTGCCGCCCCGGCGCCCGCCGTCCCGCAAGGCCCCGGTCCGGATCAGATCGCCGCCCTCTATCAGGGCCGCGAATACAAGGAGATCCCGCTCGACGGCATGCGCCGCATCATCGCCGAGCGCCTCACCGAGGCCAAGCAGACGATCCCGCATTTCTACCTGCGCCGCGATATCCGCATCGATGCCCTGCTCGCCCTGCGCAAGCAGATGAACACGGCCCTCGCGGCGCGCGAAATCAGGCTCTCGGTCAATGATTTCATCATCAGGGCCTGCGCCCTCGCGCTCCAGCAGGTGCCCGAGGCCAATGCCGTCTGGGCCGGCGATCGCATCCTGCAGCTGAAGCCTTCGGATGTGGCGGTGGCGGTGGCCGTCGAAGGCGGGCTCTTCACACCGGTCATCAAGGATGCCGAAAAGAAGCCCCTCTCCACGCTTTCAGCCGAGATGAAGGATCTCGCCGAACGCGCCCGCAACCGCCGCCTCGCCCCCGAGGAATACCAGGGCGGCAGCTTCGCCATCTCCAATCTCGGCATGTTCGGGATCGACAATTTCGACGCCGTGATCAACCCGCCCCACGGCGCCATCCTCGCCGTCGGCGCGGGCAAAAAACGCCCGATCGTCGCCGATGACGGCACGATCGAGCCGGCCACGGTGATGTCGGTCACGCTTTCGGTTGATCATCGGGTGATCGATGGCGCGCTCGGCGCACGCCTACTTGCCGCCATCGTCAACAATCTCGAGAACCCGCTCGCCATGCTGGCCTGAGCGGGCCCGCCCCTCACATCATTGGTCCGTAAATATCCCGGGGGTGCGGGGGCAGCGCCCCCGCCTTGCAACCCTGTGGCAGCGCGCCGCTGGCTCAGGAATCACCCAGCAACTGATCCATGTTCACCGAAGGCTGGCTGCACCCGGCCTCGCCCACCACCTTCGCCGGCACAGGGGTATCATGCGGGAAAACGTGTTCGGAGTCGATGTGGCGAAGAACCGGATCGACGTTGTCGGCCCCGGGCGGGCACGCGCGCATTGCCGATGCGGATCTGGCGCGGTTTGCGGGCGCGGGGCGGGGGCGGAAGAATGCCAGGCAGCCCCCGCTTCTGCCGCGCATCAGCCACCCCCGCGCCTCCCGCTCGCCCAGAGGCACATCAGCTCCACCGCCATATGCGCCCCGGCCACCGCCGTGATGCCTCCATGATCGAAGGGCGGCGAAACCTCCACCACATCCATCCCCACCAGATCGATGCCGGAGAGCGCCCGCAGGATGGCGAAGGCCTGCGCGCTTGAAAGCCCGCCCGCAACGGGCGTGCCGGTGCCGGGCGCGAAGGCGGGATCGAGGCAATCGATATCGAAAGTGAGATAGCACCGCCCCTCGCCCACGATCGAGCGCACCCGCTCGGCCACCGCTTCCGGGCCGATACGGTGCACCTCGGGCGCGTCGATGATGTTCACCCCGAGCGGATCGGCATTGCTGGTGCGGATGCCGATCTGCACCGAGCGCGCGGGATCGATCAGCCCCTCCTTCACCGCCTTGTAGAACATGGTGCCGTGATCGATGCGGGTCATGTCGTCATCGGGCCAGGTGTCGGTATGGGCGTCGAACTGGATCAGCGAAAGAGGGCCGTGTTTCTTCACATGGGCGCGCAGGACGGGGAATGTGATGTAGTGATCCCCCCCGAGGCAGAGCGCCGCCGCGCCGGCCTCGAGAATCCCCGCCACATGCGCTTCGAGCGCGGCCGGGAAGGCGGGGATATTGGCGTAATCGAAGGCGAGATCGCCGTAATCCACCACATTCATCTCGCTCATCGGGTCCACCGCCCAGCCATAGGGCGGATCGGGCGCCTGCAACGCGCTCGCCGCGCGGATCGCGCGGGGGCCGAGCCGCGTGCCGGGACGGTTGGTCACCGCGCAATCGAAGGGGATCCCCGTCACCGCGAGATCCACGCCCGCCAGATCCTTCGTGTAGCGCCGGCGCAGGAAGGAGGTGACGCCGGCGAAAGTATTTTCGAACGAAAGCCCGCGCAGGCTCTCGCGCGTGATCGCGCAATCGACCTGCGTTTTCGCATCCTCAAGTGCCATGGCTGGACTCCTCCGGGCGGCTGTTGTGTAACTGGCAACACCTTTTCCCAGATGAAAGCGGAGCGCAATGCCCGACAACGATCCAGATCCCGTTCTCAAGCCCGGCGGCGGCGTGGCGCGGCTGCTCGAGATCATGCGCCGGCTGCGCGATCCCGAAAGCGGCTGCCCCTGGGATATCGAGCAGGATTTCGCCTCCATCGCGCCCTATACGATCGAGGAGGCCTATGAGGTCGCGGATGCGATCGAGCGGCGGGATTGGGGCGATCTCGAAAGCGAGCTTGGCGATCTCCTGCTGCAGGTCGTCTATCATGCGCGCATGGGCGAGGAGCAGGGGCTGTTCGATTTTCATTCCATCGCCGAGGGGATCGCGGAAAAGATGGTGGCGCGCCATCCGCATGTGTTCGGCGACGAGAGCCGCGAAAAGAGCGCCGCGCAGCAGACCCGCGACTGGGAGGCGATCAAGGCCGCCGAACGCGCCGGGCGGGCGCAGAAGGGTGTGCTCGCGGGCGTTGCGAAGAACCTGCCGGCGCTGACGCGCGCCGAGAAGCTGCAGAAACGCGCCGCGCGGGTGGGGTTCGATTGGGATGACCCGAAGGCGGTGCTTGCCAAACTGGCCGAGGAATCGGCGGAGCTGGTGGAGGCGCGCGAGAAGCTCACCCAGGATCAGGTGGAAGAGGAAATGGGCGATCTCCTGTTCGTCATGGCCAATCTGGCGCGCCATCTCGGGGTGGATCCGGAGCAGGCCCTGCGCAGGACGAATGCGAAATTCGAGCGACGTTTCAATGCAGTGGAAGAGAAGCTTCAAGCATCTGGCAAGCCCATCGAAGAGGCCACGCTCGCGGAAATGGATACGCTGTGGAACGAGGAGCGGGCGCGCGACAAATTGCCTGACTGAATGAATCGGCCATTGACCTGAGTGTTTTTGTCGGCTTTATGGGCGTGACGAAACGAGAGCCATGACAACACGGGAGATCCCCCATGAAGATCGCGCAATACGCCACCCTGGCCACGCTCTGCCTCGCGGCGCCGGCCATCGGCGAGGAGGTCAACATCTACTCCTACCGCCAGCCCGAGCTGATCGCGCCGCTGCTCGAGGCCTTCACCGAGGAAACCGGCATCAGGGCCAATGTGAGCTTCCTCAAGAAGGGGATGCTGGAAAAACTGAAAGCCGAGGGCGCGCGCACGCCTGCCGACGTGATCCTGACGGTCGATATCGC
>JALVEX010000060.1 GCA_027030435.1 Paracoccaceae bacterium | reverse complement strand
CCAATTGCGATGTCACCCTGATCTGCGAAGCCCCGAAGATCGGCCCCCATGCGGATGAAATGCGCGCCCGCCTTGCCGAAATCATGGGGGTGGAAAGAGATCGCGTGAGCATCAAGGCCACGACCAGCGAGGGCCTCGGCTTCACCGGAAGGCGCGAGGGCATCGCCGCGCTGGCCACCGCAACCCTGGTGCGCCCGTGAACCCCGCCCGCCTCATCGCCACCTTCTTCGGCATCGGCCTCCTGCGCCCCGCCCCCGGCACCTGGGGCTCGGCCGCGGCGATCCCGCCCGCCTATCTCCTCCACGCCACGCTCGGGTTCCCGGGCTTCCTCCTCGCCACCGCCGCCGTCTTCCTGATCGGCTGGTGGGCGACCGCCGCCGCCACGCGCGGCAGGGCGGATCACGATCCTTCGGAAATCGTGATCGATGAAGTGGCCGGCCAGTGGGTGGCGCTCCTGCCGGTATCGGCCGGGCTCTGGCACGCGGGCACCGATCCCTGGCTCTTCCCCTGGCCCGGCTGGGTCACGGCCTTTCTCATGTTCCGGCTGTTTGATATATGGAAGCCGGGGCCGGTCGGCCGGGCCGACCGCCTCCACACCCCGCTCGGGGTGATGCTTGACGATATCGCCGCCGGCGTGATGGCCGGCATCGTGGTGATGCTGGCCGCCGGCTTCGCGCATGGAGTGCTGGGGCTGTGATACGGGCCGACATACTGGGCGAAACGCTGCTGATGCGCGCCCGCGCCGCCGGCGTGCGGGTGGCCACGGCCGAAAGCTGCACCGGCGGCATGCTGGGCGAGATCATCACCCGCATTCCCGGCGCATCCACCTATTACGAAGGCGGCGTCGTCACCTATTCAAACGAGGCCAAGCGCGAGCTTCTGGGCGTGCGCCTCGCCACGCTTCGCGCCCATGGCGCGGTATCGCGCGAGGTGGCCGGCGAAATGGCCGCCGGCGCTCTGCGCCGCCTCAACGTCGATCTCGCCGTCTCCATAACCGGCATCGCCGGCCCCGGCGGCAGCGGCGCCAAGCCCGAGGGCCGCGTCTGCTTCGGCCTTGCGCTCAAGGGCGGCAGGGGCCTGATCGACCCCGAAACCCACCGCCCCCTGATGCAGGACATGCTCCACGCCGGGCAGATCGATTTCGGCCCCAAGGGGCGCGAAAAGGTGCGCGCCATGGCCTGCGATCACGCGCTCGATCTCCTGATTTCCGCCCTGCCCGCCCAATCGCGCTGAACGCCCGCGCAAGTGCCCGTGCTCGGCCCCATCACCGGCCCGCCCCATCACTGGTCCGAAAATATCCCCGCCGGAGGCATGAAACTCAGGCCGCGCCCGGCCCGTAGAGCGCCCGCGCCCGATCCTCGAACGCCCGCACCACCCGCTGCATCGCCTGATTGAACACCACCCCGATCACCTTCTGAAGCACCGCGTTCCTGAATTCGAAATCCACGAAGAATTCCGCCTCGCACCCCCCTTCCGGCAGATCGCGGAACTGCCACCAGGATTTCAGATAGCGGAAAGGGCCGTCGAGATATTCGGTTTCGATCCGCATGTCATCGGGCTTCAGCACCACCCGGCTGCCGAAACGCTCGCGAAACAGCTTGAAGCTGATCACCAGATCCGCCTCCATCACCTCGTCGCGCGGGCCGCCCCCCGGCAGTGGCTTTCGCGAGCGGATCCGCGCCGCGGCCGTCCAGGGCAGGAATTCGGGGTATTTCGCCACATCGGCCACCAGATCATAGATCTGCCCGGCCGAATAGGGGAGGGTTCGCTTCTCGCGGTGTGTCGGCATGTCGCCCTTTCCTCGCGTGACAACTGGGCGATATTTCTTATGCTGACGGGGGGAATTCAAGGGGGAAAACATGCCCACGCGGCCTTATGTCATAGATCGCATGATCTCCGCCAAGACGATCGCGGCGCGGGTCGAGGATCTGGCGCGCGAGATCCAGACGGCCTTTGCCGGCACCGACAAGCTGATCGTCGTCGGCCTCCTGCGCGGCAGCTTCGTCTTCATCGCCGATCTGGTGCGCGAACTCGATCTGCCGGTGGAGGTGGATTTCCTCGAAGCCTCTTCCTACGGCAACAACATGGAATCGAGCCGCGAAGTGCGGATCCTGAAGGATCTGCGCGGCGAGATCGCCGGGCGCGATGTGCTGGTGGTCGAGGATATCGTGGATACGGGCTTCACGCTCAACCATGTCGTGAACCTTCTGAAAACCCGCAACCCCCGGACCCTCAAGACCATCGCCCTCCTCGACAAGCCCTCGCGCCGGGAGATCGACATCCGGGCCGACTGGATCGGTTTCGAGATCCCGGATGAATTCGTGGTGGGCTACGGCATCGATTTCGCCCAGCGCAACCGCAACCTGCCCTATATCGGCAAGGTCCGCTTCACGGACTGAGCCCACCCCGGCGAGGGACTGTCCCTCCGGGGCAACAATCGGCGCCGGATTTTCCCGGCAGCTTGCCTGTCGTGTCAACAAGGCGTAGGGCTTATATACGCATTACGCGTGGTCTATGTGGGTTATGAGGGCCGACTGTCATGTCATTCGCTGCTGCCACTCATGCAAGGCGGGGAAGAAAGCCTTTCGCTCTTCTTGCCTTTGTTTCTGCGTTGGTTCTTCCTGCTTTCACCGCCGCCGCGCAGGATGAGGGCTTTTTCCTCGATGGCACGCTCGATGGCGGATATGTCTTTGCGGAGGCGAATGATGCGGTATATTTCACCGCCGTCACCGATTTCGGATACCGCCCGCGGGGCGGGGAAGGCCTCGGGGTGGCTCTCGGCCTTGATGTCCAGCAGCTGGATGCGTCAGCCCTCGGCGAATATCAGTTGAATGGTTTCTACCCCGTTATCACCTATGAGAACTATCTGGGCATGATCTCCGTCGGCAATCCGCGCTCCGTCACAGATCGCGGCTATGGCGCGGATTTCTCCTTTGCCCATTCCGCCTTCATGGATCAGAAGATCGCGCTTTCCTTCGGTTCGCTCGTTCAGAAGGCCACGCTTGACGGCGATCAGAGCTACGGCATCCGCTATGATGGCGGCCTTGACAATGCGCTCATCGGGTTTTCGCTGCACCGCGCCGACAGGGCCGGTTCGCCCGTCACCACCTATGCGATCGCCTTCAGCCTCCCCGTTACCGGCGACACCGTGGAAGAGGGCCTCTCCCTCTTCGGCGGTGCCGAGCGCTATAGCGGCAACGGCAAGGCGCGTATCGGCTACACGCTGGGCGCCATGCTGCGCAACACGAAGCTCAGCGGCGCACTTCGCTACCGAAAGACCCTCCTCGCCCCCGACGCCCATATCTACGAAGGGCGGATGGAATACCGGATTTCCGACCGGCTCATGCTCGGCCTCAGCCTCGCGCATGAAAGCCAGCGCGGCGACAGCTCGGATCATTTCGGCATCGGTGCGCAATATACCATTATCGAAAACGGCTATCTGCGCGGCAGCCTCCTGAAAGAAGCCGATACGGACAGCCCGGCTCTCGATCTTTCGGTGGGATTCCGCTTCTGACGATCAACCCACGGGTAGCGGGCTGGCAGCGGTCGTCTGATCTGCGCTTCCATGCCCAGCCACAAGGGGATTGCGCAGCGCCCCGGCTCTCCCCGGCGCGGCGCCGCTCAGGCGGGGATGAATTTCAGCGCCACGCCGTTCATGCAGTAGCGCAGGCCCGTGGGCGGCGGGCCATCCTTGAACACATGGCCGAGATGCCCCCCGCAGCGGCGGCAATGCACCTCGGTGCGGGTGGTGAACAGGCGGCGATCCTCTCTGGTGCCGATGGCCCCCGGCAGCGGCTTCCAGAAGCTCGGCCAGCCGGTGCCGCTGTCATATTTCGCCTCCGAGGAATAGAGCGGCAGATCGCATCCCGCGCAGGCATAGATCCCCTTGCGCTTCTCGTGATTGAGCGGGCTCGAGAAGGGGCGCTCCGTCGCCTCGTGGCGCAGCACCCTGTAGGCCATGGGGGAGAGGCGGCGCTTCCATTCGCTGTCGGGAAGGGTGAATTCGAAATCCCCGCTCCCAGCGCCTTTTGCGCCCCCCGCCAACAGCCTTCCGCCGCCAAGCGCCGCAATGGCGCCCGCGGCAATGCCGGCTTTCATCATTGCCCTTCTGTTCATCGCTCGCTCCTTCGCTCTGCGGCTCAATTATCGCCATTCGCCCCCGCCTGGCAATTCACGGCTGATCACGCATCGGTGTGGTTGCGTTCGTCACGGGGGGAAAAGCAGGGGCCGTCAGAGCACCGCAACAGGCGCGATTTCACCATGCCCCCCTCTTGCCCTCGGCCCGGAATTGAACCACAACAGGCCAAAGGCCCACGCCGGCTTTCGATTGCGTCTTGAGGGAAATCACCATGGCCGAAACCAGAGAGGAAACGATGCAGAAACCGACCGAGGAGATTTCCGTTCGCGATACCTTCGGCATCGATACGGACATGGTCGTGAAGGGCTTCGAGGCCCCCACCGAGCGTGTGCCCGAGATCGATCCCACCTACAAGTTCGATCCCGATACCACGCTCGCCATCCTCGCCGGTTTCGCCCACAATCGCCGGGTGATGATCCAGGGCTATCACGGCACCGGCAAATCCACCCATATCGAGCAGGTGGCGGCGCGGCTGAACTGGCCCGCGGTGCGCGTCAATCTCGACAGCCACATCAGCCGGATCGACCTCATCGGCAAGGACGCGATCAAGCTGAGGGACGGCAAGCAGGTGACCGAGTTTCACGAGGGCATCCTGCCCTGGGCGCTGAGGAACCCGGTGGCGATCGTGTTTGACGAATACGATGCCGGCCGCGCGGATGTGATGTTCGTCATCCAGCGGGTGCTCGAGCATGACGGCAAGCTCACCCTGATGGATCAGAACGAGATCATCACCCCCCACCCGAGCTTCCGCCTCTTTGCCACCGCCAACACCGTGGGCCTTGGCGATACCACCGGGCTCTATCACGGGGTGCAGCAGATCAACCAGGCGCAGATGGACCGCTGGTCAATGGTGGCGACGCTGAATTACCTCAGCCATGATGCCGAGGTGGCGATCGTGCTTTCAAAAAACCCGCTCTACAACACCGAGAAGGGCCGCAAGACCATCAGCCAGATGGTGACGGTGGCCGATCTC
>JALVEX010000059.1 GCA_027030435.1 Paracoccaceae bacterium | reverse complement strand
CGCCAAACGCGAAGCCGAGCAGCACGAAGAAGGGCGCGAGCATCTCGAGTATTGCCAGCACCAGTGCCGCCGCCATCCATGCCCACCATGTGGCCCAGAGGCTCATTGCGCCTTGCCTTTCAGCAGATTGAATGCCTCGCCAAAGGCATCGATGGCGCTCGAGGGCAGGATGATCGTCTGCTTGCCCTGGCCCTGGCCGACGGCCGTCAGCGCCTCCACCTGCTTCAGCGCCACCTGGTATTGCGCCGCCTCGATTCCGTTTTCCTTGATCGCCTTGGCCACCACCTGCGTTGCATAGGCCTCGGCATCTGCCGAAATCCGGCGCGCCTTGGCCCGCTGCTCGGCTGCGTAAAGCTCGGCATCCGCCTGAAGCTCCACCGCCCGGCGCTGGCCCTCGGCCTCGGTGACCTGCGCGCGGCGCGCCCGCTCGGCATTGAGCTGCTGAAGCATTGCCTCGCGCGTGGCGTCATCAAGGTTCACGTCGAGGATTTCCGCCCGCGTCACCTCGATCCCCCAGTCGTCCACCGCGTTGGCAACCTGCTCCTTCACCTTGGCGATCAGCTGCTGACGATGGGATTGCACCTCGTCAAGCTCCATCTCGCCGATCCCGGCGCGCACGATCCCAGCAACGGTGGTGGAAATGGCGCCATCCACATCTCGGATGCGGTAAACGGTCTTTTCCGGCTCGAGGATGCGGTAGAAAACGCTCGTTTCCACCTGTACCAGCACGTTGTCGGCGGTGATCGCATCCTGCTTGTGGGTCGGAAGCTGGCGCTCGAGAATAGAAACCTTGTGGCGCACCCGATCGAGGAATGGAACGATGAAATTGATCCCCGGCCCCAGCACCGCGCGCAGCCGCCCGAACCGCTCCACCACGTGCTTTTCCGATTGCGGCACGATCCGCACACCGGCCATGATGACGATGATGATGAGCCCGGCCAGCAGCAGCCAGACGATATTGCTGCCGAGAAACTGATTGATATCGAAACCATCCATGAAACGCGTCCTCCTGCCTCACATTCATACGGGCGCCGCCGTCTGGATGCAACATGGGGAAAGGGGCTGCGGTTTTCCCCGCTTGCTCCTTACTGTATGCTGGCTACGGATCCGCCTCACGGAAAATCAGCCATGCCCGCCCTTTGCCGCGATTGCCTGACAACCTTTGAAAAAGGTCCGCGGTGCCCGAAATGCCTCGGCCCGCGGGTGATCTCCCATCCCGAGCTGTTTTCGCTCACCATCGCGCACATGGATTGCGACGCCTTCTTCGCCAGCGTCGAGAAGCGCGACAACCCGAAGCTTGCAGACAAGCCGGTGATCATCGGCGGCGGGCGGCGCGGGGTCGTTTCCACGGCCTGTTACCTCGCCCGGATCAGGGGCGTGCGCTCGGCGATGCCGATGTTTCAAGCGCTGAAGCTCTGCCCCGAGGCAATCGTGATCCGCCCGCGCATGGAGGCCTATGCACGCGCCTCGCGCGAAATACGCACGATGATGGAAGAGCTCACCCCGGATGTGGAGCCGCTCTCGCTCGATGAGGCCTTCATGGATCTTTCCGGCACGGAGAAGCTCCACGGCGCCCCGCCCGCCGTGATGCTCGCGCGCCTTGTAAAGCGCATGGAGGAGGAGCTTGGCCTCACCGGCTCCATCGGCCTTTCGCACAACAAGTTCCTCGCCAAGATCGCCTCCGATCTCGACAAGCCGCGGGGCTTTTCGGTGATCGGCAAGGGCGAAACGGCCGATTTCCTGCGCGAAAAACCCGTACGCATGATCTGGGGCGTGGGGCCGGCCACGCAAACGGCGCTGGAAGCCGCGGGCATCCGCCATTTCAGCGATCTACTGCGCTGGGAGAAGGAGGATCTCGAGGCCCGCTTCGGCGCGATGGGCGAGCGTCTGTGGCACCTTGCGCGGGGAGAGGATCACCGCCCCGTTTCGCCCCATGCGCCGGTCAAGAGCATCTCGAAGGAGACAACCTTCGAGGAGGATATCACCGATCGCGGGATCCTTGATGGCCATCTGTGGCGCCTCAGCGTGCAGGTGGCCGATCGTGCCAAGGCAAAGGGAATGGCGGGGCGGGTGATCGTGCTGAAGCTCAAGCGCAGTGATCACAGGACCCTCACCCGGCGCATGAGCCTTCATGAGCCAACGCAGCTCGCCGATCGCATATATCGGGGCGCCAGGGCTCTCCTTACGGCGCTCGATGAGCCTGGGCCGTGGCGGCTGATCGGCGTTGGCATCTCCGGCCTGGCCGGGGCAGATGATTGCCTTGACACCGCCGATCTTCTGGACCCGGGCGCGAAGGATCGTGCCCTCAGCGAACGCGCGGCAGACCGCATCCGGGAAAAATTCGGATCGGATGCCATCATGAAGGGGCGCGCCCTGCGCTGAACACGCTGCCCTGAATTTGCCTGCAATTTTACAGGTTAAACGGCTGTTAAATCGTGCCTGCTAGCTTCCATTCAACAGAAGCAATAACAGGAGTTCGCCGCCATGAATGCCGAACGGATGGAGCAGGAATTGCGGGATGCCCTTGGCGCGCATGGAGTCTGGAAGCTCAAGCTTCGCACCGCCGTCAATACCGGCAAGAGCGATACGGATCCGGCAACTGCCGCAAGGGATGATTGCTGCGCCTTCGGCCAGTGGCTCTATGGCCCGACGATCGACGAGCAAACGCGCAACAGCAAGCCTTACGAGGTGATCTCCCGGCTGCATCGGGATTTTCACAAGACGGCCGGACGTGTGCTCGATTTCGCCATCAAGGGCAACAAGGAGCAGGCCACCAAATTGCTGAACGAGGAGTTCAGCAAGAAATCGACCAAGCTCACCATGGCAATCGCCAAATGGCGCAGCGAGTTGAAACAGCACTGAAGGCCCGAGGCGGGCTTTTGGCCTTGGGTTATTCGGCGGCGAGGCAATCCTCATTCCGCCCGATGGCAATGAGCCTCGGAAAGATCGCGCGAAGGCGTTCGCGCAGGTTCTCGAAGCCGTCATTGGGCATGATGCGCGTTTCATCCATGTAAAGCGCCCGGTTGATTTCTATCTGCACGACATGCCGGTTGCATGAGGGCTGCCCGTAATGCTGGGAAATATAGGCCCCGGCGAAAGGCGTGTTGCGCACAACGCGAAAACCGGCTTCTGAAAAAATCGCAGCGATATTCTCCACGATATCCGGCCTTGCCGCGGATCCGTACCGATCACCAAGCACGATATCGGGCTGGGCGCCATCACGGGCCCGAATGCTTTCGAGAGCTTCGCTCGGCATGGAATGGCAATCGAGAAGTATCGCCTCACCGAACTGGCGCGCGGTTTCCTCCATCAGCCGTTCCAGAGCTGCATGATAGGGCCGCCAGCAGGCATCGATCCGTGCCTCGGCCTCCGCCAACGTGATCTTGCCGTCAATGATCGCCCGCCCTCCAGCAACGAAGCGCGGCACGACGCCAAGCCCCGAAGCTATGCGCGGGCTCAGCGATCTCCGCGCCAGCCCCTCTATCAGGGCCGGATCGAGCTCATCACTTGCACGGTTGAGATCGATATAGGCCCGTGGCGCATGGGCAAGCAGCAAGGGGGCCCCGAAATCGGGCACATCCGCAAACAGAAGATCGACGAACGCATCTTCCGAAGATCGAATCTGGCGCGGGCCGAGTACGGAGCGACGCAGGAATTCATCTGGATAGGCGCGCCCGCTGTGGGGCGATGCAAACACCACGCTTCCCACCTGGCGGGCGGGCATTCTCAGCTCATGGGCCATGTCCATCATCTGCGCTCCTTGGCGCCACTATAGCCATGATTCGCATCAGGCAAAAACCCCATGAAAGGCCTGCTCCCTGTTTTCGGCCCGGTTGCAGATTGCCACTTGAACAGCGCCACGACTCCTTTTATAGAACCTCGGAGTGACGCGGTTCGGCCGCGTCCTGTTTGTTTGGGATATCCGATCAGGCAGGCATGGGCCGGAACGTCAATGTGGAAACGGGCGATTAGCTCAGCGGTAGAGCACTTCGTTGACATCGAAGGGGTCACTGGTTCGATCCCAGTATCGCCCACCACGGATTTGAACCCGAGGCGCACGCGCGCCGCGAAATGAGGAGAAGGCCCATGAAGGTCAGGAACTCGCTCCGCTCGCTGAAGAACCGGCACCGCGATTGCCGTGTCGTGCGCCGCAAGGGCCGTGTTTACGTGATCAACAAGACCCAGCGCCGCTTCAAGGCCCGCCAGGGCTGACGCGGGCAATATGGTGAAATCGAAAAGGCCGCTCGCTGGAGCGGCCTTTTTCATTTTGCCTCATTCGTACTGGCGCTGATCGTCTATCACCTTGCCATCGTTTGGCAGGCTGCCGGGCGGAACGATTTCCACCTTGCCACGCAGCTTGAGGAATTCGCGCACGCTGGCTTCATAAGCCGCCACATCGCCGCCCTCTGCCTCCACCCGCACGATCATCACATCCGCTTCCCCCTCGCGCATGGCAATCACCCGCGCGCGGGTGATCTCGGGATGCCGGGCCACCAGATCGGCCACCTGCTCGGGGCGCACGAACATGCCCTTGATCTTGGTTGTCTGATCGGCGCGGCCGAGCCAGCCCCTGATGCGCATGTTGGTCCGTCCGCAGGGGCTTTGCCCCGGCATCACGGCTGAAAGATCGCCGGTGGCAAAGCGGATCAGGGGGTAATCCGGATTGAGCGTGGTCACCACCACCTCGCCCACCTCGCCCGCGGGCAGCGAATCGCCGGTGCCAGGGCGCACAATCTCCACGATCACTCCCTCATCCACGATCATCCCCTCCATGGCCGCGCTCTCATAGGCGATATTGCCGAGATCGGCCGTTGCATAGGATTGCAGGCAGAGGATGCCACGATCGGCATATTCCTGGCGCAGCGAGGGGAAAAGCGCCCCACCGCCCACGGCGGCACGGCGGAAAGAAAGCTCGATGCCGAGGCTTTCCGCCCTGTCAAGGATCACCTTCAGGTAATCGGGCGTGCCGGCATAGGCGGTTGAGCCTGCATCCTTCGCCGCGCGCACCTGAAGCTCCGTCTGCCCGGTGCCGGCGGGCAGCACGCTCGCCCCCACCGCCCGCGCGCCATTTTCGAAGATCATGCCGGCAGGGGTCAGGTGATAGCCGAAGCAATTCTGCACGATATCGCCCTTGCCGATGCCACAGGCATGAAGGAAACGGCCCATACGCCACCAGTCATGGCTTGTCATGCCCGGTTCGTAGATGGGGCCGGGGCTCTGGAAGATGTGATCGTATTCATGCGCGGGGCGCGGGGTGAAGCCGCCGAACGGCGGATCTTCCGCCTGCGCCCCGACAAGCGCCGATTTTCGCAGCACCGGGAGCGCCGCCAGGGCCTCGGGGCTGGTGAATGCGGCCGGATCCACATCCCCCAGATGGGCTTTCATCGCCGGTGCCTTCAGTGCATTTGCGATCTGGGCAGGCAAAGCCTCCGCCAGCGCCGCGGCGCGTTCATCTGCGCTGCGGGTTTCGAGATCATCGTAATGGTTCATCGGATACCCTTTGCCTTCCCTCAGCTCAGCCAGCGTTTGCGCCGGCGGTAGCTGCGCACATCGCGGAAGCTCTTGCGCCCGCCCTCGGAAACGCCGAGATAGAATTCCTTCACGTCCGGATTTTCACGCAGTTCCTGCGCCGGGCCGTCCATCACCACGCGCCCGGATTCGAGAATATAGCCGTAATGGGCATAGCGCAGCGCGGCATTGGTATTCTGCTCTGCAACCAGGAAGGAAACACCCTCCTTTTCGTTGAGATCGCGCACGATCTCGAAGATCTCCTCCACCAGCTGCGGCGCGAGGCCCATCGACGGTTCGTCAAGCAGGATGGTTTCCGGCCGGCTCATCAGCGCCCGCCCGATCGCAACCATCTGCTGCTCACCGCCCGATGTATATCCGGCCTGGGAGCGGCGGCGCTCCTTCAGGCGGGGAAAATACGCATAGACCATCTCGAGATCCGCGGCGATTGCGGCATTGCCATCCTTGCGCGTGTAGGCACCGGTGAGCAGGTTTTCCTCGACGGTCAGATGCTCGAAGCAATGGCGCCCCTCCATCACCTGGATCACGCCGCGTTTCACCAGCTCGGAAGGGTTGAGCTCCTGCACACGTTCGCCGTGATAGAGGATCGTGCCCTTCGTGACCTCGCCGCGCTCCGAGCGCAGAAGATTGGAAATCGCCTTGAGCGTAGTCGTCTTGCCGGCACCGTTACCACCCAGAAGCGCCGTGATGCCGCCCTTGGCAAGGGAAAGGCTCACCCCCTTCAGCACCAGGATCACGTGATTGTAAATCACCTCGATATTGTTCACCTCGAGAAGGGCGGTATCTGTTTTCGCGACGTCGAACATGGGAGCGTCCCTGCTTGCTTCGGTGCTGCCCGGGCCCTCTGGCAGGCCCGGGCATGTTCAGAGGCCCGAGGGCTTACTTGCACTCGCGCGGCGTGATGCCGTTTTCCTTGGCGTAAGCCTCGGCATCGGCCTTGATCAGAGGCTGGATCACCTCCATGTCGGGCTCGTAGAAGTCCGAGACGAGCTTCCACTTCTTGGCATTGGCATCCCACTGCTGCACGGCCGCCTTGCCCGGGCCGCCGTGATTTGCGCAGGTCACCTTGAAGGCGGGGCCGAAATTGGGCATGCCAAGCTCGACCATCCGCGCCTCGGTGATTTCGAGCGCTTCCATGCCATCGCGCATGTCGGCCGGGGTGATATCCTTCTTGCCGGAAAGCTCCTGGGCCTTGCGCGCGGCTTCAGCAGCGAGCATCGCGGCATAGAGGCCGCGGTTGTAGAGCACCGTGCCCACGTTATCGCCCGAGCCGGCGGCCTTGCCCGCGTCCACCACATATTTCTTGATATCGGCGAAGATCGGGTAATCACTGCCAACGTTGTGGAAGTTGAGCGCCTTGTAACCGTCGGCGGCAGCACCGGCGGGGAGCACGTCATTTTCCGAGCCGGACCACCAGATGCCGATGAAATGATCCATCGGGAAGCGGATATTGGCGGCCTCCTGAATGGCGACCTGGTTCATGACGCCCCAGCCCCACATCAGCACGTAATCGGGCTTTTCGCGGCGGATCTGCAGCCACTGCGATTTCTGCTCCTGGCCCGGATGATCAACGGGGATCAGCGTAAGCTCGAAGCCGTGCTTCTTGGAAAGCTCTTCAAGCGTGCGGATCGGCTCCTTGCCATAGGCGGAGTTGTGATAGAGCAGCGCGATCTTCTTGCCCTTGATATCGCCGCCGTTGATATCAAGGATATGATTGATCGCGACGGAAGCGCCCTGCCAGTAGTTGGCCGGGTAGTTGAAGGCCCATTTGAAAACGGTGCCGTCAGCGGCCGAGGTGCGGCCGTAGCCCATGGTGTGAAGCGGAATGCCATCGGCCGAGGCCTTGGGAATCAGCTGATAGGTGATCCCCGTGGAAAGCGGCTGATAGACAAGCGATCCTTCGCCTTTCGTCGCCTCGTAGCATTCAACGCCCTTTTCGGTGTTGTAGCCGGTTTCGCATTCGATCACCTTGGTTTTCACCCCGCCGATGCCGCCGTCGCGCTCATTGAGAAGCGTGAAGTAATCGGCATAGCCATCGGCAAAGGGCGCGCCGCCGGCGGCATAGGGGCCGGTGCGGTAGCTCAGCGACGGGAATACGAGTTCCGCCAGAGCCGGCCCAGCGGCCATGACGGCCGAGAGCGCAAGCGCTGCTAGTTTCATCTTCGTCTTCATCGGGTTTCTCCTCCCTTGGTTGTCATTCGATCCGTGATCTTGCCTGTTTTCAGGTCTTGTTTTTCGCCCCCCTCAATGCGGGAAGGGCCAAAGCCTCAGTTTTTCCTTCGTGATGCGCCAGAGCTGGGCGATGCCGTGGGGCTCGGCGATCAGGAAGATGATGATCAGCGCGCCCACGAGCATGATCTCGAATTGCGCCGCAAGATCGGTGGGCCAACCCAGCCCGCCCACGAGAACGTTTTTCAGCAGCACCGGCAGCAGCACCATGAAGGCCGCCCCGGCGAAGCTGCCGAAAATCGATCCAAGCCCGCCGATGATGATCATGAAGAGCACGAGAAAGGATTTCTGCGGCCCGAAGGCCTCACCCACTTCCGCGGCCCCGAGATAGACGGCAAAGAACAGCGCCCCGGCGATGCCGACGAAGAAGCTCGAGACGGCAAAGGCCGAGAGCTTGGCTGGCAGCGGGTTGACCCCGATGATCTCGGCGGCGATGTCCATGTCGCGGATGGCCATCCATTTGCGCCCCACGGTACCACGCGTTAGGTTACGCGCCACCCATGCCAGCACGAAGACGAACACGAGGCTGATCATGTATTTCGCCCAGGCCGCCGTATGCGGGCCGGTGACGGCAATGCCGAAAACCGTGCGCTCGGGGGCGCTGATCTGGCCGGAGGCAGAATAGTTGTAGAACCATGGCACCTTGTTGAAGAGCCAAACCAGGAAGAACTGCGCGGCAAGCGTTGCCACGGCGAGGTAGAAGCCCTTGATCCGCAGGCTGGGCAGGCCGAAGGCCATGCCTACTGCGGCGGTGATGCCGCCCGAGATCAGAATGTGGAAGATGATGTTGATCTCTGGGAAGGCTGTCATCAGCTTGTAGCAGGCGAAGGCGCCGACGGCCATGAAGCCGCCGGTGCCGAGGCTCACCTGCCCCGCATAGCCGGTAAGGATATTGAGGCCGATCGCGGCAATCGAATAGATCAGGAATGGCACGAAAACCGCATTGGCCCAGTAATCATTGATGAGAAAGGGGATGACCGCGAAGGCGATGAAGATGATCGCGTAATACCCCCGCCGATCGAGCCTGATCGGGAAGGTCTGGCTGTCCTCGACATAGGAGGTCTTGAAATCACCGGCTTCGCGGTAGAACATCAGCAGGTCCCCCTTTTGACCTTGAGCCAGGAAAAGATCCCGGCGAAAAACCCGATCGCTGCCAGGACAACATCAGCCATGAGCGCCCCCGGGGCATCATCCGGAGCGAAGATCGCCAGCACCGTAAAGATGAAGAAGGCACCGAACCCGATGACCGACATGATTGCGCAGAATTTCATTCGTCTTTCTCCCTTGTCACTGTTCGCACGCCCGTAACGGGCTGGGCGAACGTAACCGGGAAAACGGCTTTCATGCAAATCCCCGCATATCTTCATCTCTGCGATGCCGCTCATCCCCATGGCTCACACCCTCTCGATGATCTTTTCGCCAAACAGCCCCTGCGGGCGGAAGACGAGAAAGACAAGCGCCAGCACATAGGCAAACCAGTTCTCGGTGGCGCCCCCCACCAGGGGGCCGACGAAGAATTCGAACAGCTTTTCGCCAACGCCGATGATCAGCCCGCCCACGATGGCGCCGGGGATCGAGGTGAAGCCCCCGAGCATCAGCACCGGCAGCGCCTTCAGCGCGATCAGCGAAAGCGAGAACTGCACGCCTGATTTCGTGCCCCACATGATGCCGGCCACCAGCGCCACGAAGCCCGCGATGGACCACACGAGAACCCAGATGAAGCGCAGGCTGATGCCGACCGAAAGCGCGGCCTGGTGATCATCGGCCACGGCACGCAGGGCACGCCCCTGTTTGGTGTATTTCGAGAACAGGCTGAGCGAGATCACCAGCGCGGCAGCCACCAGCGCCGCTATGATGTCGAGACGGTCGATGAAGAAGCCATAGCCGAACCATTTTTCGGTCAGGCTCTCGATGGTTTCCGAAATGCCCTGCGGCAGGCCAACGTCGAGCTTCTTGATCTCCGATCCCCACATCAGATCCCCGAAACCCTCGAGGAAGAAGGCGAGCCCGATCGTGGCCATGAAGAGGATGATCGGCTCCTGATTGACGAGGTGCCTGAGCACGAGCCTCTCCACAAGTATGGCGAAAAGCACCATCACCCCGAGCGTGAGCAGGATCGCGAGAAAGGAAGGCAGCGTCCAGCCGAAGGTGGAAAGATGGGTGCCGAAGGTGGCGTTGATCACATGGGCGAAGGGGATCTGGCCGTTCTGGATGCCCACCAGCGTGAGCGCGGCGAAAAGCGCCATGACCCCCTGGGCGTAATTGAAGATGCCGCTCGCCTTGTAGATCAGCACGAAGCCGAGTGCCACGAGCGAATACATGACCCCGGCCATAAGGCCGTTCAGTGCGGCTTCGAGCGCAAAGAAGAATGTATCACTCATGGACAACCCCCAGATAGGCATCGATCACCGCCTGATTGTTGCGCACCTCATCGGGTGTGCCATCGCCGATCTTCTTGCCGTAATCCATCACCACCACCCGATCGGAAAGATCCATCACCACGCCCATGTCATGTTCGATGAGGGCGATCGTGGTGCCGTATTCATCGTTCACATCGAGAATGAAGCGGGACATGTCCTCCTTTTCCTCGACATTCATCCCCGCCATCGGCTCA
The DNA here is from genome assembly GCA_027030435.1 of Paracoccaceae bacterium. Taxonomy (GTDB): domain Bacteria; phylum Pseudomonadota; class Alphaproteobacteria; order Rhodobacterales; family Rhodobacteraceae; genus WFVA01. Next base: position 6,093 of record JALVEX010000059.1, on the reverse strand, counting down.
TCGAGAAGCAGAAGATCGGGCTCGGCGGCAAGCGCTCGCCCAAGCTCCACCCGCTTCTGGAGGCCATAGGGCAGGCGCCCCACCGGCGTCTTGCGGATGGCCTGGATCTCGAGGAAATCGATGATCTCCTCCACCTTCTCGCGGTGCTCGCTTTCCTCACGCTCCGCCTTGCCCCACCAGATCGCCTGCTCCAGCATGTTGCTCTTCATCTTGGTGACGCGGCCCGTCATGATGTTGTCGAGCGTGGTCATGCCCTTGAAGAGCGCAATGTTCTGGAAGGTGCGGGCCACGCCCTGGCGCGCCACCTGATAGGGCTTCAGCGGGGGGCGCTTCTGGCCGCGAAACCAGATCTCCCCCTCCTGGGGCACATAGAAACCGCTGATCACGTTCAGCATCGAGGATTTGCCGGCGCCGTTCGGGCCGATGATGGCGCGGATCTCGCCCTCGCGGATATCGAAGCTGATATCCTTGATCGCCACCACCCCGCCAAAGCGCAGCGTGATGTGCTTCAGATCCATCAGCACACCGCCGATGATCCGGCCATCGGGCGTGCGATAGCCGCCTTCGGGGATTTCCTGCTTGTGCGTCAAGCTGCTCATTGCGCCGCCACCTTCGCTTTTGTCGGCACCACGCTGGCATCGCGGATCTCGAGCGTGGCTGAGATCCTGCCCTTGCGGCCGTCCTCATACGTGACTTCGGTTTCGGTGTAGATCTTTTCCGATCCGTCATAGAGGGCGCGGATCAGATCGGCGTATTTCTCCTCGATGATGCGCCGGCGCACCTTGCGGGTGCGGGTCAGCTCGCCATCATCCGCATCAAGCTCCTTGTGCAGGATCAGGAAGCGGTGGATCTGGCAGCCCGAGAGCATTTCATCCTCTGCGACGGAGCGGTTCACCTCCTCCACGTGATCCTGGATCATCGCATAGACCTGCGGATGCGCCGCCAGCTCCTGATAGGAGGCATAGGCGATATTGTTGCGCTCGGCCCAGTTGCCCACCGCATTGAGATCGATGTTGATGAAGGCGGTGCAGAAATCCCGGCCCGCGCCGAACACCACCGCTTCAAGGATGTTGGGATAGAATTTCAGCTTGTTTTCCACATATTTGGGCGCAAACAGGCGGCCATCTGCCATCTTGCCCACATCCTTGGCGCGATCGATGATCCGAAGATGGCCCGTGCTTTCCTCGAAGAAGCCGGCATCGCCCGTGGCCACCCAGCCCTCGGCATCCTTTGTATCGGCGGTGCTTTCCGGGTTCTTGTAATATTCAACGAACACCCCGGGCGAGCGGTAATAGACCTCGCCATTGTCGCGGATCTCGACCTCGACACCGGGGCTCGGCACGCCCACGGTATCGGCGCGCACCTCGCCATCGGGCTGCTGGGTGATGAAGACGGTTGCCTCCGTCTGACCGTAGAGCTGCTTGAGATTGATGCCGAGCGAGCGGTAGAATTCGAAGATCTCCGGCCCGATCGCCTCGCCCGCTGTATAGCCGACACGAATGCGGCTGAGGCCCAGCACATTCTTCAGCGGGCCATAGATGAAGATGTTGCCGAGCGCATAGGAAAGCCGTTTGCCGAAGGGCACGGGCCGGCCATCGAGAATCGAGGGGCCCACTTCGCGCGCCACCTTCATGTAGTGATCGAAGAGCCATTTCTTGATCCGTCCGGCATCTTCCATGCGGATCATCACGCTGGTCAGCTGGGTTTCGAAGAAACGCGGCGGGGCGAAATAGTAGGTCGGGCCGATCTCGCGCAGATCGGTGGGCATGGTTTCGGCGTTTTCCGGGCAGTTGACGCAAAACCCGCACCAATAGGCCTGCCCCACCGAAAAGATGAAATCCCCCACCCAGGCCATCGGCAGATAGGCGAGGATCTCCTCCTCTTCGGTGAGATTGTCGAAGGCGGCGGAATTCTTCGAGCTTTCGATCACGTTGCGGTTGGAGAGCACCACGCCCTTGGGCTTGCCGGTGGTCCCTGATGTGTAGAGCATTACACAGGTATCATCATAGCCGAGCTTCGCGAGCCGGCGCTCCAGCTCGGGGTTGAACTCGTCATAGGCCGCGCGGCCGATCTCCTGGATGTGGGAATACTGATGCAGGTGGGTGTGATCGTATTTGCGCAGGCCGCGCGGATCCACGTAGATGATGTGCTCGAGATCGGGGAGGTTGTCTTTCTCCTCGAGGATCTTGTCCACCTGCTCCTGATCATCGACGATGGCAAAGCGCGCGCAGCAATGGCCGAGCACATAGGCAAGCTCCTGGGCATTGGCATCCTGATACATCGGCACCGGCACCGCGCCCACAGATTGCGCCGCCACCATCGCCCAGTAGAAATAGGGGCGGTTGCGGCCGATGATGGCCACATAATCGCCTTCGCGGATACCCAGTTCCAGAAGTCCGAGCGCCAGGGCCTCGATTTCCTTCGCCGCTTCGGCCCAGGTCCAGCTCTGCCAGATCCCGTATTCCTTTTCGCGATAGGCCGTGCGCGCGCCGAATTTCTCCGCGTTGCGCGCAAGCAAGGCGGGTATCGAATTCAGCGCTTCCGACTGAACGCTGCTGTCAGCCAAGATCCTTCCTCCCTGATCGCGGTGTACCGCGATTTCCCGCCGTGTTTTCCCGGGGGTGATTCTCGTTTTTCCCCAGCGTGCTGGATTTTTCTTCAAGGTCAAACTTTTCCTGATTTTGTCCCATTCCTAACGAAATGTTACAGGCTGAGGCGTTTGCGGCTGAAGCGGTGCATCCGTTGCCCCTTTCGCCGATGCGGATGGGATGCTAGCGATTGGAGAAAAGGCATTCCTCATGGCTGCGAATCTCACCAGCAGTGATACCGAAAAACTCACTCAGGCCGGGCTCAATCTCATTGGTCAGGCGCTTTCGATCTATGATCGCAACTTGCGGCTCGCCACTGCCAACCGCCGCTTTCAGGAGATGTTCGCCCTGCCCGATCGCCTCTGCACGCCCGGTGCCTCCTTCGAGGAAACCATCCGCTATCTCGCAGAGCGTGGCGAATACGGGGAGATAGCGGATGTGGATGGTTTCGTGCGCGATCGCGTGCGCCAGGCGCGTGCCTTCGAACCTCATTACATGGAGCGCACTCGCGCCAACGGGCGCACCATCAGCGTGGAAGGCAGCCCGCTTCCGCAGGGTGGCTGGGTCACCGTCTATACCGACATCACCGCGATCAAGGAGCAGGAAGCGCTCTTGCGGGCGCGTTCGGAGGAGCTCTCCGATCAGCTTCTTGCCCATGCCGAGCGGCTGGCACAGACCAACCGCTCGCTCGCCGCCACCAATGCCGCGCTCGAAGAGGCCAAGCATCAGCTGACGGAGATGGAAGCGCGCATCCGCATGACGACAGAGATGATGCCCGCCCATATCGCCCATGTGGATACGGACGGCTACTATACCTACTCCAACCAGCGCCTGCCGCTGATCATGCCCGCCCGCCCCGCCGAGGTCACCGGCATGCACATCCGCGAGGCCCTCGGCGAAAGCGCATTCGCAAGGATCAGGCCACATCTCGAAAAGGCCTGCCGGGGCGAAGCGAGCGTTTTCGAATTCACTGATGATGAATCGCAAAAGCGCATCCGCACCGCCTTCACCCCGGACATGCGCGATGGCGAGATCCGCGGGATCTACATTCTCTCGATGGACATCACCGAAGAAACCCAGGCCCGCGCCGCCCTGATGCAGACGCGAAAGCGCGAGCTCGCGGCCCAGCTCACCAGCGGGCTTGCACATGATTTCGCCAATCTTCTCACCATCATCCTCGGCATGCAGAGCCGCCTTGCACGCATGGATCTGCCCGATGAGGCTACCTCCCTGATCGATGCCACACGCCGCGCGGCGCAGCGCGGTGGAGTGCTGCTGGATCGGATCGCCGCCATTTCGGGGCCGCGCAGGATCAGGCCGGAGCCGGTTGTCGTCGCGGATTTCCTCGAAGAGCTGCGCACCATCACCTCCCCCACCCTGCCCGAAAACATCAGGCTCGAAACCGCCGATTTCGGAGCCGGGCGCCCGGTGCTGCTCGATCCCGGCACCTTGCAGGATTCGCTCCTCAATCTGATCCTGAATGCAAGGGATGCCATCGGCCGCGAAGCCGGCATGATCCGGGTCGAGGCGCGGGCCATGCACGATACCTGGCTCGATTTCACGGTAACGGATACCGGCCCCGGCTTCAGTGAAGAGGCGCTCGAACATGCGCTCGATCCCTTCTTCACCACCAAGGGCGGCGAGGGCTCGGGGCTCGGGCTCTCGATGGTCTATGATCTGACGAAGCTCGCCGGCGGGCAGGTCATGCTTGCCAATGGCCCTGCGGGAGGGGCGGTCGTCACCCTGCGCCTGCCGCTGCGCCATGCCGCCGAAAAGGCACGTTCGAGGATGATCCTCCTGGTGGAGGATTCCCCTGATCTGCGCCAATCCCTGCGCGAGATGCTGACGGCCATGGGCCACCGAGTCGTTGAAGCGGAAAGCGGCGAAGAGGGGCTTGCCCTCGCCACCCTGCCGGAAGTGGATTTCATCCTCTCCGACATGAGCCTTCAGGGCGAAATGAGCGGTGACGCGATGCTTGACCACCTGCGCGAGATGGGCCACACCACCCCAGCCTGCCTGATGACATCACTCCCCGCCAGTGATCCCCGCCGGCAGGCGGCCGCGGCCCGCTATCCGCTGCTGGCCAAACCGGTATCGGCCGGGGAGATCGAAGCCGTTCTGGCGCTGGAGCCCGAAAGATGACGCGCACGAAAAAGCCGCTTGTCACCATACTTGATGACGAGCCCGAAATCCGGCTGATGCTGGCCGAAGCCCTTGAGGAGGCGGGCTTTCGCACCCTCGGCTTTTCCCGCGCCACCGAATTCGAGGCCACGCTTCAATCGACGACCCCGGATGTTTGCCTTGTCGATCTCGGCCTGCCCGACAAGGACGGCCTCGCCCTCGTGCATCGCCTTGCCCTCGAATCGGGCGCCGCGATCATCATCATCTCCGGGCGCGCCCAGGTGCAGGACCGGGTGACGGGGCTCGAACTTGGCGCGGATGACTACATCATCAAGCCCTTCGATCCGGCCGAGGTGGTGGCCCGTGTGCGCGCGCGCCTGAGGAAAAACCGCAGCGCGGAAAAATCATCCTCCAAAGCCCGCTTCAACGGCTGGACGGCCAATTTCGACAGCTACACCCTGGTGGATGAAGAAGGCCGCGAAACCCCTTTCAGCCATGCCGAGGGCGAAGTGCTGCGCCTCTTTCTGGAAAGCCCCAAGCGCCTTGTTTCCCGCGCCCGGATGCAGGAAACACTTGGCAGCGGGGCCGGCGAAAGCTTCGATCGGGCGATGGACGTGCGCATCTCGCGGCTGCGCACCAAGCTGCGGGAAGATCCGAAAAATCCCCGCCTCATCAAGACGATATACGGCGCGGGCTATATTTTCCTCGGTGACGTCACATGGGAATGAACAGCCGCCACGCGGCCCTCACTCCGCCGCCACGCCGCTTTCTGCCTTCTCGACCCGCACGGCCGCAAACTTGAATTCCGGGATCTTTCCGATCGGATCGAGGGCCGGGTTCGTCAGGATGTTGGCGGCCGCCTCCACATAGGCAAAGGGCACGAAGACCATATCCAACGGCACGGCGCGGTCAGCGCGCGCGATCAGCGTGATCGCGCCGCGCCGGGTGGTGAGGCGCACGCGGCCGCCGGGCGCGATGCCGAGGCGCGCCAGCGTGTGCGGGTTGAGCGAGCAGTTCGCCACCGGCTCGAGCGCATCAAGCACCCGCGCGCGCCGCGTCATGGAGCCGGTATGCCAATGCTCGAGCAGGCGTCCGGTGGTGAGGATCATCGGGTATTCGTCATCCGGCAGCTCGTCGGGCGGGCCGAATTCGGCCGGGGTGAAGCGGGCGCGGCCACCGGGCCGGGGGAAGCCATCGCCGAAAACGACCGGCTGGCCGGGATCCTCGGGCGAAAGGCTCGGATAGATCACTGATCCCTCCCGCTCGAGGCGCTCCCAGGTGATGTTGTCGAGCGATTTCATCACCCGCTTCATATCGGCGAAGATCTCGCGCGGGTGATCGAAGCGCCAGTCGAGCCCGAGCGCGCGCGCCATATCCACCACGA
>JALVEX010000058.1 GCA_027030435.1 Paracoccaceae bacterium | reverse complement strand
GGGCAAGGCGCATGAGAAAGGTCTCGGCCTGATCGTCGCGCGTGTGCGCCAGCGCCACCGCCTCAAACCCGTGATCGCGCGCCCATCCGGCAAGCAACATGCGCCGCGCCGCGCGCGCCTCGTGCTGAAGATTGCCCCGCCCCCTCCAGCCGCGCCATTCGAGAATGTCGTGCCCGATGCCGAGCCCGGCGCTTTCGCGCCCCACCATCGCGGCCTCTGCACCCGCTTGCGTGCGCAGCCCGTGATCCACCGTGGCGACCCTCAGCCGGATGCCGCGCGCGCGCGCCCAGGGCGCGAGCAGGTGCAGCATCGCCATGGAATCACCACCGCCCGAAACGGCAAGCCCGAGCGATTTCGGGCGAAGCTCTTCGAGAAGGGCGGTTGCCCTTGCGCTCAGATCGTCTTCGCCCGCCTCATGCACTCAGCCACAGCCCAGTTGCTGCATGGTTTCGCGCGCCTGCACCTCGGGCTCCGTGCCGGGGAAGCGGGCGCCGACCTCGCCGAGCGTCACGCAGGCTTCCGGGGTCTTGCCCATTTCACCCAGCATCTTGCCGAGAAGATAGAGCGCCTCTGGCGCGCGCGGGCCCTCGGGATCACCCGAAAACGCATTGAGATAGGCGCGCGCCGCGTCCGTGGTCTCGCCCAGCGCCTCAAGGGCATTGCCCCGCAGCATATAGGCATCGATGCCAAGCGCGCCGCCGGGGTAATCCTGCACGTAGGCCGCAAGCTGATCGGCAGCGGCGCGGTAATCGCCCGCCTCATAGGCGGCTTTCGCACGCTCGAAATCCTCCCGCTCGCCAACCGCAAGCTCGGGCGCATCGCCCTCATCGCCCCCGGAAGGGGCGGTGCCGCCGCCACCCCCGGCACCCGGCATCTCGCCGCCGCCAAGCGTTGTGGTTTCGCCGAGCTTGCTGACATCGCCCCCCTCAAGCTCCACCAGCCGGAATTCAAGATCTCCGATCCGGTTGGTGCCATCCCGCACGATGCGATCCACCCGAAGCTCGAGCGCTTCGGTCTTGGCCGTGAGATCGGCAAGCGCCGCTTCGATGGCATCGAGCCGCTCAAGGGTCGTCTCGCCGCCGATCTGCACGCCCGGCGCGCCGGTTGTCGAAAGCTCGCGCTTCAGGCGCTGGATCTCGACGTAAAGCACGGAAAGCTCCTGGCGGATGTCGGCCAGTGTTTGGGCGCGGTCATCCTGCGCCGCGGCGGGCGGGGCGAACGGGGCCATGAAGGCCCCGCACAGGAGAGCGAGGATCAGGAGGCGCACCATGGCCTCAGACCCCGCCACCGGCGGTGATTACCGTCACCGCCCGGCGATTCTGCGCATAGCAGCTTTCCTCCGAGCAGATCGCGATGGGGCGCTCCTTGCCGTAGCTCACCGTGCTGAGGCGCGTGCCGGCAACACCCCTGGCCACGAGATATTCCTTCACCGCCGCCGCCCGGCGCGCGCCGAGGGCGAGATTGTATTCGCGCGTGCCCCGCTCATCCGCATGGCCTTCGATGATCGCCGAATATTCGGGATTGTCGAGCAGCCATTGCGCCTGGCCGTCCAGCGTGGCGCGGGCCTCGGGCGAAAGGGTGCTCTGATCCACCGCGAAAAGGACGCGATCGCCCACCGTCTGGCGGAAATATTCGGGCGAGCGCGGATCCGAGGCGGCGCCGCCCAATCCGGCGCCCGCCCCCGCGCCAGCCCCGCCGGCGCCGGGGCCGAAGCGGCCGGGATCGGTGCAGGCGCTCACGCCCAGAACCGCGATGAGAAGCACGATCTTCTTCAGATGTTTCATGTTGTCCTGCTCTTTCCTGTCATTTCACTTGCGCAACCTCTTGCGCATGGCCTGCCTGATTATCGTTGTCATTGGCCGCATTCTAGCATTCCTGCCCGGTTTGCGAAACCCGCCCGCATCCGGCCCGGGGCGGCCGCTCCGCCGATCCCTTCGCCAATCATTTCAGAAGCGGCGACCATGCCGGATCGGAAGCCGCCCCCTTCATCGGAACCCGGCGCAGATTGCGCCCGCTCGTATCCACTGTGTAAAGCGCGGAAGTGCCGCCTGCGCCGGCGGTTTCGCGGGTGAACATGATCACCCGGCCGTTGGGCGCCCATGTGGGGCCCTCATCGAGGAAGGAGGAAGTGAGAAGCCGCTCCTCGGTGCCATCGATCTGCATGACGCCGATGTGGAAGCGGCCCTTGTTCTGCTTGGTGAAGGCAATGAGATCGCCGCGGGGGGACCACACGGGCGTGTTGTAGCGCCCCTTGCCGCGGCTGATGCGGCGCGGCTCCCCGCCGCCTGCGGGCATGATGTAGAGCTGCGAGGAGCCCGAGCGATCGGAGGTAAAGACGATCTGGCGTCCATCGGGCGAAAAGCTCGGGGCGATCTCGATCGAGGGCGCGCTGGTGAGGCGGCGCCGATTGCCGGTGGCGAGATCAAGGCTGTAGATATCGGTATTGCCGCCGACCGAGAGCGAGAGCAGCACCGTGCGCCCATCGGGCGAAAAGCGCGGCGCGAAGCTCATCGTGCCGGGCTGTTCATCGAGCGCGCGCCGGCGCAGGGAGCCGAGATCGAGAAGATAGACCCGCGGGAAGCCGCTTTCATAGGAGGTGTAGAGCAGCCGATCGCCGGCGGGAGAAAAGCGCGGCGCCAGAACGAGCGCGCGGCCATCGGTGAGATACTGCACGTTGGCGCCATCGTAATCCATGATCGCCAGCCGCTTGACGCGCGCGTTCTTCGGCCCGCTCTCGGCGATGAAGGCCACGCGGCTGTCAAAATAGGGGCCTTCGCCCGTGATCCGGCTGTAGACGGCATCGGCCACCTTGTGGCCCATGCGCCGCCAGCTTGCGGTGGTGCCGGCGAATTGCAGGCCCTTTCCGAGCGGCGCGCCGCTGAACACGTCATAGAGACGGAACTTCACCGTCAGCCGCCTGCCGCTGACGCTGACAGCCCCGGTAATCAGCGCCTGGGCATTGATCGCCTTCCAATCGCCGAACTGCACCGGCGCATCGAAGCTGGTGACGGAGGAGATGAACGCCTCCTTCGGGATCTCGCGAAAGAGCCCGGTGCTCTGAAGATCGGCAGCAACAATCCGCGTGATGCGCGCGGCATATTCCCGTGCGGCGGCGTTTTCGGCGATGAAATCCGGCACGGCGAAGGGGAGAGGCTCGATCACCCCTTCATCGATGATGATGCGCAGCGGCCCGGGCCGTTCCTGCGCCGTGAGCGGCCCGGAGAAAAGGGCGCCAAGGCCCGCGAGGACCAACACCAGAAGGGGAAGAATACGCTTGATGCTCATTTGATCCTCATTTTCTCAGGATTGAAGGTAATTTCAATATCCCGCCAGTGTTCATACTTCTCGATCGGCAGATTGTAGCCACGTGCCCCGCAGCGCAGGATGGCCCGGCGCGCGGCCTCATAGGCCTGACGGGCCGCCCCGTCGCTGCCCCCGCTGGCCGAGATCATGCGCAGGCTGGCGGGCTCGGGCCGGCCGTCACGGGTGAGCGAAAAGCCGATGGTGACGGTCACGCGCAGCGCCTCGGCCGAGAGCGCGCCCACGTTCCAGCAGCGCGAGACGGCGAGGCGGAAGCCCTCCTTCTCGCTGCGCGAAAGCGGCGGGCCGGCCGCCGCCGCGGGGGAAGAGGCGACCGGTGCGGGCGTGCTGGCCGCATCCTCCACCGCCGCCGCGATCGCCGCCGCCATGGCATCTTTCCCATCTTTTTCCGGTGCGGCTGCTTCTGCGGGAGGGGCCTTGGCCACTGCCACGGGCGGAGCGGGGCGCGCGGGGCGGGCGCGCGGCCTTGGCGAAGAAACGGGCGCGGAGGAAGCCGGCTTCTCGGCTTCCGTCACGATCTCCGTGCTTGCTTCCGGCGGCGCTGTGGGTTCGGTTTCCGGCTTTTTCTCCACCGCCTCCGGGCTCTGGCTCACTTCTTCGCGCAGCACCTCATCGGGCAGGGCCTCGGGCGGAGCGGGCGCGGCCGGCTCGGGCGCAACCCGGGGCGCTTCGCGCGGGGTGGGCGTATCGGACGGAGGCTCGGCAAGCGCCAGCGCCTCGGGGGCGGGCGGCTCGGGCGGCGTATCCTCCACTTCCGCCACCGGCGGCGCGGGCGGGGTTTCGACTTTCGGAGCTTCCTCCGCCACAGGCTCGGGCGGGGTGAGCGGCGCGGCGGCGGGCCGCGATTGCGGCTCTTCGGGCCTTTCGGGAGAAATCGCCGGCGCGGCCTCCGCCTCGGGCGCCGGCACCGGGAGGGCGATTTCGGCCCGCGGCACTTCGGGCCGGCTCGCTTCGGGCACCGTCAACGCGGCAAATTCTTCCGGGGAGATGAGCGATACTTCGGTTGTCGCCACCGTGCGAGCGCTGTCGCGGCTCCTGAAGAAGGGCGAAAGCAGCACCAGAGCGATGACACCAAGATGCAGCGCACCGGAGACGATCATCCCGGTGCGCGGAAGCGCTTCTTCCTCGAAAGCCATGCCCTGGGGGAAATCCATTTCCCGCCTCCCGTCAGCCGCCCCGGCCGTCAAGCTTCGGGCCGCCGGTTTCCGTCACCAGGCCGATATTGCGGAAACCCGCCGCATTGAGCGCGCCCATCACCTCGGCAACGCGCGCGTAAGGCACGGCGCCATCGGCGCGCAGGAAGATCTTGTCGCCCTCCCGCTCCGCGGCAATGGCTCTCAGCTTCGCGATCAGCTGATCGGCGGGCACTTCGCTCGTCTGTAGCATCACCCTGCCATCGGCGGTGATGGTGATCGCCAGCGGCTCTTCCTGCTCGGCCGGCAGGGCGCCGGCGGCTGTTTCGGGCAGTTTCACCGGAACGCCGGCCGTCATCATCGGCGCGGCCACCATGAAGATGACCAGAAGCACCAGCATCACATCGACCATCGGAGTGACATTGATCTCCGCCATCGGCTTGGTGCGCTGACGCCGCCCACGCCGCGATGCCGCGCCGCGCACCCTGCCGGAGATATTTGCCCCGCCCCCCATGTCAGCTGTCCAGATGGCGGCTGAGGATGGTGGAAAATTCATCGGCGAAAGCGGAATAGCCTGTGAGCAGGCGATCGCTGTCGGTCGAGAGCTTGTTGTAGAAGATAACGGCGGGGATGGCCGCGAGCAGGCCAAGCCCGGTGGCGATCAGCGCCTCGGCGATGCCGGGCGCCACCACGGCGAGATTGGTATTCTGCTGAAGCGCGATCTCC
>JALVEX010000057.1 GCA_027030435.1 Paracoccaceae bacterium | reverse complement strand
ATCAGCGCCGCTTCGGCAAACAGCCCCGCCGTCTCGCGAAAGAAGAGCGCATCGAGCGCCATCAGACACGCGCCAAGCACCAGGATGGAAGCATTGATGAATATGATCAGCCGCATGGCGAGGGTCCAGGTTACGCTCTGGCGCCCATATTGCGCCCCGCCGCCGCACCGTCAATGGCGATGTGCGTGGCGATGCCACTGGCCTCCGCCCCCGCCGGTGCGCCTGCGGGCGCGAACCGTTCGGGTGGCGACAGGAGGCGGTGGGCCGCGGCCGGAGAGCCTTCAGAGGGTGGTATTGGTGGCGCCGCCATCCAGAAGGATGTTCTGCCCCACGATGAAACCCGCCTGGCGCGAGCACAGGAAGGCGCAGGTGGCGCCGAATTCCTCGGGCAGGCCGTAGCGGCGCGCGGGGATGGTATCGGCGCGCCGTCTGCGGGCCTCATCGAGGCTGATCCCCTCGGCCTCGGCCACCGCGCGATCGAGCGCATCGGCGCGATCGGTGGCATGGATGCCGGGCAGGAGATTGTTGATCGTCACGCCAAAGGGCGCCACCTGGCGCGCCGTCCCGGCCACGTAGCCGGTGAGCCCGGCGCGGGCGGAATTGGAAAGCCCCAGCACCGGGATCGGCGCCTTCACCGCCACCGAGGTGATGTTGACAACCCGCCCCCAGCCCTTCTCCATCATGGCGGGCAGAAGCGCCGTCATCAGGGCGATGGGGGTGAGCATGTTGGCGTCAAGCGCGCGGATGAAATCCTCGCGCGTCCAGTCGCTCCACATGCCCGGCGGCGGCCCCCCGGCGTTGGTGACGAGGATATCCACATCGCCCGCCGCCGCGAGCACATCTGCGCGCCCCTCCTCGGCGGTGATGTCGGCGGCAACCGTCACCACATCCACCCCATGCGCGGCGCGGATCGCCCCGGCGGCTTCTTCCAGAGGCCCCGGCGTGCGGGCGTTCATCACCAGATTGACACCCTCCGCCGCCAGCGCCTCCGCACAACCCCGCCCGAGGCCCTTCGATGACGCGCAGACAAGCGCGCGCCTGCCGGAAATCCCGAGATCCATTGCGCCCCTCCCCTGTTGCCAGCATTCGCGACGATACCTAAGGCGTGCCCCCGTGAAGCACAAGCGGGCGTCTCAAGAGGCTCAGCTGAAGAATTCCTCGCGCACGATCCTGCCATCGTCCACATGGTAAACCGCGACTTCGCGCATCTCGAAGCTTTCGCCGCTCTCCTTCATCTTCCCCGCCACCTCGAAAATCACCGCGAAGCGGTCATCCCCGTGCAGCATCGGATCGCTGACGCTGGCGCGGCTCACTTCCGTGGCATTCTCCCACCAGTCATGCTTGCCGCGGATCGCATCGAGCCCCCGCGCCGCGCGCCCCATGCCCTTGTTGTCCACCGCCTCCACCGATACGGCATCCTCCGCATAAAGCCGGCCCAGATTTTCCTTCGCCCGGTTTTCGCGGCAGCCCGCCACAAGCTCTTCGGCAATTTCTTTCAGTTCCATGACTCAACTCCGATTTTGTTCACTATATGTTCACATTGCCACGGCAAACTGATTCGATCCACCCCCCGAGCTCCCGTTTGGCTTGCCTCGGCGGAAATCCCCGCCTATACGCGCCCTCATGCCAGATACCGCCACCAACCAGCCCGCCCTGCCGCCCGAGATCGCCCGCCGGCGCACATTCGCCATCATCTCGCACCCGGATGCGGGGAAAACCACGCTGACCGAGAAATTCCTGCTCTACGGCGGCGCGATCCAGATGGCCGGCCAGGTGCGCGCCAAGGGCGAGGCGCGGCGCACGCGCTCGGATTTCATGAAGATGGAGCAGGAGCGGGGAATTTCCGTCTCCGCTTCGGCCATGAGCTTCGATTTCGATGGCCACCGCTTCAATCTCGTCGATACCCCCGGCCACTCGGATTTCTCCGAGGATACCTACCGCACCCTCACCGCGGTGGATGCCGCCATCATGGTGATCGACGGCGCCAAGGGCGTGGAAAGCCAGACGCAGAAGCTCTTCGAGGTCTGCCGCTTGCGCGATCTGCCGATCCTCACCTTCTGCAACAAGATGGATCGCGAGGCGCGCGAAACCTTCGACATCATCGATGAAATCCAGCAGAGCCTGGCGATCGACGTCACCCCCGCAAGCTGGCCGATCGGCATGGGGCGCGATTTCATCGGCTGCTATGACATGCTCAATGACCGCCTCGAACTGATGGATCGCGCCGATCGCAACGTGGTGGCCGAGAGCATCCGCCTCGAGGGGCTCGATGATCCGCACCTTGAAGAGCACGTGCCCGCCCATCTTCTGGAGCAGCTGCGCGAGGAGGTGGAGATGGCGCGCGAGCTTCTGCCGCCCCTCGACATGCAGGCGCTCCACGAAGGCACGCTGACGCCGATCTGGTTCGGCTCGGCGATCAACAGCTTCGGGGTGAAGGAGCTGATGCGCGGCATCGCCCAATACGCTCCCCCGCCCCAGCCCCAGCGCGCCGAGCCCCGCCAGATCCACCCGGCGGAGGCGAAGGTGACGGGCTTCGTCTTCAAGGTGCAGGCCAACATGGACCCGAAACACCGCGATCGCGTGGCCTTCCTGCGCCTCGCCTCGGGCCATTTCAA
>JALVEX010000056.1 GCA_027030435.1 Paracoccaceae bacterium | reverse complement strand
CTGCAATGGGATATCGACAGGATCGAGCGCGATTATCCCGAGCTCACGCTGAGCAAGACCAAGGAAATGATGGTGTGATCTCTGCCCGAATGCGGAGATGCGGGAGAATTGCAGCAGATTCGCTCTGGCCGGCGCCGGGACTGAAGACCCGGTGCATTGGGCAAGTCGAACTCGCCGTCTGATTGATACTTTCCCGCAATACGTGAACAGTTCGTTTCCAAGCCAGAAAACAATGGCATTTCAGGCCGGAAAAGCGCGCTATTGCGCACAAATAAAGTTAAAAAGAAGTTAATGTTGTGTTAACCTGTCCCTGTTTGGTGCCGCTTCGATTTCGGACCCTGCTTGACGCAAATATCATTTCAACAGGAAAGCCGGAGCGGCGGAAGTTCATTTTTGTAGGAGTATTTTTGAAATGCAGATGAAATCCGGAATACTGGGCTGGAGCGCACCGCTCTTCATGCTCGCAGCGGGAATGGCCAGCGCGGATTCGATTGATCCCGTCTCCTATTCCGATACGCTTGACGTGGGCGAAAGCGTCACCATTCAGAAAACCGTCACGGTGAGCGCCGGCGGGCCGACATCGGCGATTGTCGATATCGTGTTCCTCGCCGATGAAACCGGCTCGATGGGCGGCGAGATTGCCGATGTGCGCAATGCCGCGGGCGCGATCCTCACGGCCACCTCCGGCCTTGGCGATGTGCAATGGGGAGTGGGCGGCTATCGCGATATCACCGATGCCTTCACCTATCGCGAGCTTACCGATCTCACTGCCGATGACACCGCTGTGCAGACGGCGATCAACACCTGGTCGGCCAGCGGCGGCGGCGATTTCCCCGAGGCCAATCTCTACGGCCTCGAGCAGGTGGCGACCGGCATGGAATGGCGCCCCGGCTCCACCCGCATCGTGGTGTGGTTCGGCGATGCGCCGGGACATGATCCCAGCAACGGCGTGACACTGGCCGGTGCGATCGCGGCGCTCGCGGGCGAAAACATCACCGTGCACGCGCTTGATGCCGGCCGGCTTGACGACGCCGGCCAGGCCACGGCCATCACCACAGCCACCGGCGGCACATTCGGTGATCTCGGCAGCGGGACGGGCAACGTCACCACCGCCATTCTGGACGCGATCGACGCCACCTTCGCCAGCTACAGCACCGTTTCGCTGGCCGTGGGCGCAGGGGCCGATTGCGTGGACGTGAGCTTTGATCCCGCCAGCCACAACGGCAGCTTCACCCGCGATGTGGATCGCGATTTCACCTTCGACGTGACCTTCACCGGCACCACGCCGGGAAGCTGCAGCTTCGATATCAACGCGCTGGTGGATGGCGGTATCGTCGCCACCGAGAGCGACAGCTTCAAGGTGCGCGATGGCGGCCCGGCGCCGGTGCCGCTGCCGGCCTCGCTGCCGCTCCTGCTCGGTGCGCTTCTGGGCGGCGGGGCCTTCCTGCGCCGTCGCAAGAAGTGATCCGCGTCAACCGCGCAACTGATGCGAGGAAAGGAAGGGGCCCCGCCCCTTCCTTTTTCGTCCTGCGCCCCTGCGCCCTCGCGCTTCTGGCCGCGCTGCTGGTGCCGCTTTTCTCGGCCCCGCCCCTCCGGGCGGCCACTTATGATCCCGAAACCCTCGATTCCGAAACCGGCGATCAGTTCCTGCAGATAGCACCGCCGAAATCCGCGCCGATGCGCGAAATCCTCGGCCTGATCGAGGCGGGCCGGCCGGATGCAGCCATCGCCCGGCTGCGCGCGGAAATTGCCGAAGGGCGCGATGGCCCCGTGGTGCAGGAGCTTCTGGGCATCGCCCATGCAAAACTCGGGGAAATCGAAAAGAGCCTCGCCGCCTTCAGGGCCGCGCTTGCGCTTGATCCCGAAAGCCCCTCCGCCCATACCAACATGGCCCTTGTGCTGAAGGCGATCGGGCGGATCGGGGCGGCGGAATCGCATTTTCGCAAGGCCCTTGCGCTTGATCCCGAAGATCGGCGCGCACATCAGAATCTGGGCCTTATTGCCGAGGCCCGCGGAGATGTGGCGGCCGCCATCACCCATTTCGAAGCCGGCTTGCGCGGCACCTCCCCGGGCTATCTCGGCGTGAAGCTCGATCTCGCGCGCCTTTACCTCGCGCAGAACCGCCCCGAAGATGTGCTTGCCCTGCTCGGGAATTGGGGAACCGATCCCCGCGCGCCCGAAAGCGTCGCCCTGCTGCTGGCCCGCGCCCATATGGCACTGAACGCGCCGGAGAAGGCTCGCGCCCTCCTCGCCCCCCGTCTTGAAAACGCGAAATCCCCGGCCCCCTTCATCGAGCTTGCCCGCATGGCCATGGCCGGGCGGGATTTCGAAAGCGCCGAGGCGCTTCTTGCGCGCGCCGATGCGGCCTTTCCCGGTGACGCGCAGATCGCCTTCGAACGGGGCAATCTGAAGGGTGCGATGCGCCGCTACGAGGAAGCGCTTGCCTTCTACGACAAGGGCCTCGCAGCTTCGC
>JALVEX010000055.1 GCA_027030435.1 Paracoccaceae bacterium | reverse complement strand
GCGTTGTCTCTCGGCGAGCGCTTCATGTTCCGATCCTCACGGCGTCCCTCTCTGCGGGCGTGGCCATTCTGACTCCGAAGATATGGCGTGTGATCACGACAACAAGGGGATAGACGGCAATCGTGATGGCAAGCTGTATCAGCGTTGGCCCGAGAGCCGGGCGAGGCACGAGGAAGAGCACCAGTATCAGCCGCTGGGCGAGGGTGAGGGCAATCAGCAGAGCAGCCACGATGCCCCATTCCGCGAGGAAGGGGAGATCACGCATCAGGTGATGGCGCCGACGCAGGAATTCGGATGCGATCACCACGAGCGCGGCCTGAAGGCCGGGGGGGCGCTGAAAGAGCATGTCGGCGATGAACATGACGGAGGCGATCAGCAGCAGCGGCACATATTCGGGCCTGCGCAGCACGAAGGCATAGGCGAAGGCCTGCAGGAGATCGGGGCCGGGCCAGGCGCCGGGGGTCGTTCTGAGCGGCAGGAGATGGAAGAAGATGATCAGCCCTGAGATTCCGAGAAACAACAGCCGGTAGAGCCATATTCGCGCCTGGGGAAAATCAACCATCTCCGTCATCCGCGGCGGTGGATGGGGGCAAGGAATCGGAGCCATTCATGGAGGTATTCGGGGCTGATGGTGCAGGCGGTGTGAGCAGACTGCCGGGGCTTGTGATCGGCTCGGCGGGGCGTGAGCGCAGGATTCTGAGATATTCGAGCCGCTCGTAATCGGCGGCAAGGCGAACGCGCAGGCGCCTGTCGGCCCCTTCGGCCACGCGCCCCACCAGCAGCCCGGCCGGGAAAACCCCGCCATCGCCCGAGGAAATCACGCTGTCGCCCGGTCGCACCAGCTCGGGCTTTTCGAGAAATTCGAGTGGCGGGGCGGCGGTGTTGTCGCCGGCGAGAATGGCTTTCTGCCCAGAGGGCTGGATGGTGACGGGGATGCGGCTGTTGCTGTCGGTCAGGAGGATCACCCGGGCAGTGCGCTGCCCGAGCCCCGAGATCCGGCCCACGAGGCCAAGCCCGTCCACCGCCGCCCAGCCATCGCGGATGCCGTCTCGCGCTCCCACGTTCACCAGCACGGACTGGCGGAAAGGTGAGCCGCTGTCGGCCAGCACCACGCCGGTGATATATGTGAGCTTGGGATCGAGGCGCACCTTGTTGAGATCGAGAAGCTTGGCGTTCTTCTGCTCGAGCTGCAGCGCGGCCTCCTTCCAGGCCTTCATCTGCTGAAGCTCGCGCCGCAATTGCTGATTCTGCTCGTAGAGCTTCTGGTAGGACTGGAAATTCTCCGCCATGTCGGCCAGCGCGGTTACCGGTGCCATGGCCCATTCGAAACTGGGCACGATGCGATCGACGATCGCGGCCCGGAAGCGCTCCACCCGCGGGCTGTCGATCCGCCACAGGATGAATGTGCCGGCGAGGAAAAGCACCACCAGCGCCGTCAGGATTCGCCTGATCGGGCGGATGTAGAATTCGGATGTGTTTTCCTTTGCCACTGGCCGTTCCCCGGGCCCGAGGGCCCTAGCTGTCGTAGTCGATCACATGGCGCAGGCGTTTTTCATGCTCGAGCGCCTTGCCGGTGCCGAGCGCCACGCAATTGAGCGATTCATCGGCAACCGAGATCGCAAGGCCTGTCTGCTCCCTGAGCGCCAGATCGAGATCCCCGAGAAGCGCGCCGCCGCCGGTGAGCATCACCCCACGATCGACGATATCCGCCGCCAGATCGGGCGGCGTGGCCTCAAGCGCCGTCATCACCGCTTCGCAGATCTGCTGCACCGTTTCCGAAAGCGCCTCGGCCACCTGTGCCTGGTTGATCTCGGTTTCCTTGGGCACGCCGTTGAGAAGATCGCGCCCGCGGATCTGCATCACCGCGCCGCGGCCGTCATCGGGCATGCGGGCGGTGCCGATCGATGTCTTGATGCGCTCGGCGGTGTTTTCGCCGATCAGGAGATTGTGCTGGCGGCGCAGATAGGAAACGATCGCCTCGTCCATGCGGTCTCCCCCCACGCGCACGCTGCGCGCATAGACGATATCGCCAAGGCTGAGCACCGCCACCTCGGTGGTGCCGCCACCGATATCCACCACCATGTTGCCGGTCGGATCGGTGATCGGCATGCCGGCGCCGATGGCCGCCGCGATCGGCTCGGCGATGAGCCCGGCGCGGCGTGCGCCCGCAGAGAGCACCGATTGGCGGATCGCCCGCTTTTCGACAGGCGTTGCGCCATGGGGCACGCAGACGATGATCTTGGGCTTGGAGAAGGTGGTGCGCTTGTGGACCTTGCGGATGAAATGCTTGATCATCTCCTCGGCCACGTCGAAATCGGCGATCACGCCCTCGCGCATCGGGCGGATGGCCTCGATCGAGCCGGGCGTGCGGCCAAGCATCAGCTTGGCGTCCTCGCCGACCGCCAGCACCTTCTTCACCCCGTCCTTGACGTTGTAGGCCACGACGGAGGGCTCGTTGAGGATGATCCCCTTGCCCTTGACATAGACAAGCGTGTTCGCCGTCCCGAGATCGATTGCCATGTCCGACGAAAACAAACCAAATCCAGCCATGCGGAGGGTGCCCCTTGTCCTTTTCCAACATTTTCGAATGTCACGGGCGCCTGCAAGGCACCGTGGATCCCTGCTCTTATAGGCGCGGGCGCGCGGGGCGGTAAAGAGGGGGGAAGGGCGGGATCAGCACCTTTTTGCTGGCCTTTGGGTCAGAACAGGTGCGCGGGATGGAGGATGATCCGGAAGGTATATCGCATTTCGTAAAGTAATT
Source organism: Paracoccaceae bacterium (assembly GCA_027030435.1). Taxonomy (GTDB): domain Bacteria; phylum Pseudomonadota; class Alphaproteobacteria; order Rhodobacterales; family Rhodobacteraceae; genus WFVA01. The sequence continues at coordinate 2,441 of JALVEX010000055.1, read as the reverse complement.
AAGAATATTGCCTGATATGACGGGCCGGCATGATGAAAAAGTGAAATTCATGCCGGCCCGGGATCATCTCTTCGGGGGCGTTATGCGGAATGTGCCGCATCCTCGGGCTTGCCCTTCTCGCGGCGCACGAACAGCTTGTTGAGCGCCTGGATATAGGCCTTGGCCGAGGCCACCACGGTATCCGTATCGGCCGATTGCCCGGTGACGATCTTGCCGTTTTCCTCCATCCGCACGCTCACGGTGGCCTGCGCATCGGTGCCCTCGGTAACCGCATGCACCTGATAGAGCTGCAGGCGCGCGTCATGCGGCACGAGCGCCTTCACGGCGTTGAATGTGGCGTCCACCGGGCCATCACCGGTGGCGGTGACGCTGTGATCCTCGCCGTCGATCTCGAGCGACATCTCCGCCGTCTGCGGCCCGGACGTGCCGCAGACAACCCGCAGGTGATTGAGCTGGATGCGGTCGTGATGGGCCTCGGTGGCGCTGTCGTGCATGAGCGCGATCAGATCGTCGTCATAGACTTCCTTCTTGCGGTCGGCGAGCGCCTTGAAGCGCACGAACACATCCTTGAGCTGGTTGTCGGAAAGCTCGTAGCCGAGATCCTTCAGCTTGGCGCGCAGGGCGGCGCGCCCCGAGTGCTTGCCGAGCACGAGGTTCGTTTCCTTCAGCCCCACGTGCTCGGGGCGCATGATCTCGAAGGTTTCCTTGTTCTTCAGCATCCCGTCCTGATGGATGCCGCTTTCATGGGCGAAGGCGTTCTTGCCCACGATCGCCTTGTTGTATTGCACCGGAAAACCCGAGACCTGCGCCACCCGGCGCGAGATGTTCATGATCTTCGTGGTGTCGATATTGGTGGTGTAGGGCATGATGTCGTTCCTGACCTTCAGCGCCATCACCACCTCCTCGAGCGCGGTGTTGCCGGCCCGTTCGCCAAGGCCGTTGATCGTGCATTCGATCTGGCGCGCCCCGCCCTCGACGGCCGCAAGCGCGTTTGCCGTGGCCATGCCGAGATCGTTATGGCAATGGGTGGCGAAGATCACATCTTCGGCGCCGGGCACCTCGGCGATCAGGCGGCGGATCAGCTCGGCGCTCTCGCGCGGAGCGGTGTAGCCCACCGTATCGGGGATGTTGATGGTGGTGGCGCCGGCCTTGATGGCGATCTCCACCACCCGGCGCAGATAATCCCATTCGGTGCGCGTGGCGTCCATGGGCGACCATTGCACATCCTCGCAGAGGTTTCGCGCATGGCTGACGGTTTCGTGGATCAGTTCGGCCATCTGATCCTTGCTGAGGCCGGGGATCTCGCGGTGCAGCGGCGAGGTGCCGATGAAGGTGTGGATGCGCGGGCGGCGGGCATGTTGCACCGCCTCCCAGCAGCGATCTATATCCTTGAAATTGGCGCGCGCAAGGCCGCAGATCGTGGCGTTTTCGGCTTGTTTCGCGATTTCCTTCACCGCCTCGAAATCCCCTTCCGAAGCGATCGGGAAGCCGGCCTCGATGATATCCACACCCATTTCATCGAGCATCTGCGCGATCTCGAGCTTTTCCTCATGGGTCATCGTGGCGCCGGGGCTCTGCTCGCCGTCGCGCAGGGTGGTATCGAAGATCAGGACACGTTCCTGTTGCGTGGATTCCGTCATGGGTTTTCTCTCTGGTTTTGCCTTAGCTTTCGGGATGGTGGCGCGTCTCACAACCTCTGAACGCTCGCGCCGGGCATGGCACGTTCAGAGGCAGCTAAGGAGGAGAAGAAGGCCGGCACGGCCAAGCAGCAGCCCGGCCGGGGCTGCGCAGCTGCATGTTATATGTGCCGGTGCATTCATGGGGGCAGAATATACGCGCTTTGGCGGCGAGATAAAGCCCGAAATTGTGGGCTGCCAATTGAGCTATGTCAGAGCACGCGGAGCCCTTGGCCTTATGATAGCCCGAATGTAAGAGGCAGAATGGAGACCGACATGAGCATGAAATGCAGGGCGGGATGGCTTCTGAGCCTGATCCTGGCGGTTTTGCTGGGCGCGATGACCTGGAAATTCATAATCGCCGGCCAGACGGTGAGGGCGGATGACGGGCGCACGGTGGTGCTGCTCACCGCCGACGAGCGCAACAAGGTGCTCGGCGAGATGCGCGGGCTTCTGGAAACGGTGCAGGGGATCGCCCAGGCCGCGGCAGATGGCGATCTCGCTGAGGCCGAGCGCCTTGCGCGTGCCTCGGGGATGGCGGCGGCGAAAGGCGAAGGGGCGATCATCCGCAAGCTGCCGCTTGATTTCAAGACCCTCGGCCTCGGCACCCATCAGGCCTTTGATGATCTCGCAGATTTCATTGCCGGCACTGATGATCCGCTGGCCGTGGTCGGCGAGCTTGGCAGCCTGATGGGCAATTGCACCGGCTGCCATGCCTCTTACCGGCTCGGCATCGAAGGGCGGGACGACGCCGGTGCACTGGCG
>JALVEX010000054.1 GCA_027030435.1 Paracoccaceae bacterium | reverse complement strand
GGTTCGCGGGAAACGCGAAATCGGATGTGAAACCGCTTCTTGCAGTTTTTCCCCGAGTGCCCGCTAAGTCTTTTGAAATGTTTGGAGGCGAGTACCGGAATCGAACCGGTGTACACGGATTTGCAATCCGGCGGAAGATTTTGAATAATGGGCAGAAATTGTGCGGCAGACCCGCGGAACACAGCGGCAACAAAGCAAGAATGTGTGGCAGCGCTGTGCGGGCGGTGGGGATCAGGCCGATGGCGGACACAATAAGCCGCGAACAACGATCAGCGACAATGGCGCGCGTTCGGAGCAAGAACACGCAACCGGAGATGCGCGTCCGCCGCGCCGCGCACGCGTTGGGGTTGCGATTTCGCCTGTACCGCCGCGATCTGCCAGGCACGCCGGACCTCGTGTTTCCTAAGTACAAGGTTGCTCTGTTCGTCCATGGATGCTTCTGGCACCGGCACGAGGGGTGCCCGCGGGCCACCATGCCAAAGACCAGGGTCGACTACTGGCAAGCGAAGTTTCACCGAAACGTCGAGCGGGATGCTCGCCGAGCTGAAGATTTGCTGGCCCTGGGCTGGAATCCAGCGGTGATTTGGGAATGCGAAACCACCGATCCGCAGTTGCTGACCGAGATCATCAATGCTCGCGTCAGGGATCGGCCGCAGACTGACGGGCCGGAGCTGTTCGGCGAATTTCGGCCAGTTCTCGGATTCAGGCCTCCATGTGGTGGCGGCTGCTGCAACATCGCCCAATATTTTGTCAAGGAAACATTGAGTATTGACATGGTATCTGCTTTACCTGTCGAAAAACGGGAGAGAGAACATGCCAAGAACATTTTACGAGTTTTTTGCCGGCGGCGGGATGGCCCGAGCGGGACTCGGCGACGGGTGGAAGTGCCTCTTGGCGAACGATTTCGACCGCAAAAAAGGCGAAACCTATCGGAAAAATTGGGGCGGCGATCATCTGATCATCGACGACATTCGCAACATCGCTCCGGAAGAAATGCCGGGGCAACCAGATCTTGTGTGGGGATCATTCCCATGTCAGGATCTCTCGCTCGCTGGTGGCGGGGCCGGGCTTCGCGGAGACCGGTCGGGAACGTTTTGGCCGTTCATTCATCACATCCAAGCGCTCCGCCGGGAGGGCCGCGCTCCGAAAATCATTGCTCTCGAGAACGTTCTCGGCACTCTGACTTCGCATGGGGGAAAAGACTTCACTGCGATTTGCGGCGCGCTTCAGGATCTCGGATACAGGTATGGGGCGTTCGTCGCGGACGCTAGCCACTTCGTGCCGCAGTCTCGGCCGCGGCTGTTCGTGATCGCGCTTCGCGGAGACATGAAAATCGCGCCACTGACAACCTCGGAAGGACCGAGGTCTCCCTGGCACACGACGAGCCTGAAGAACGCCTATGAGAGGCTTCCCAATCGTCTACGGCGCGACTGGCTCTGGTGGCGCATGCCGAAGCCTCCCGCGCGGCAAATCAAACTCTCCGACGTGATCGAAGAAAACCCGACTTCGACAAGATGGCACACTAAAGCCGAAACCACCGCTCTGCTTTCAATGATGTCGGAGGTGAATCTCGCGAAAGTCGAGACTGCGAAGGCTGCGGGCGTTCGGATGGTAGGAACGATTTACAAACGAACGCGGCACGAGCACGGGATCAAGGTGCAGCGGGCGGAGGTCCGGTTTGACGACATTGCCGGATGTCTACGAACGCCTGCGGGGGGATCCTCGCGGCAGCTCATCATGGTCATTGAAGGCGAGAATATCCGGTCGCGCCTTATCTCGTCGCGAGAGACGGCCCGGCTGATGGGGCTTCCGGACAGCTATGAGTTGCCGGATCGCTATAACGAGGCTTATCACCTCACCGGCGACGGGGTCGCCGTGCCCGTCGTTCGCTACATTGCCAAGCATCTATTCGAAAAGCTACTCTCGGCGAAGGAATCGGTCGAGAGCGGAGCGGATAGTGAGTGACGAGATACCCTGCGAGAAAAACGCGGAACTGCGCAAGAAAATACAGGAATTCGCCGAGGTTCTGAAAACTCAGGCCCACACGCTGGGTGAGCACGGGCTGGACGAGCGGGAGTTCTATCACTCGGGTCTTTTCCGGGGTGCCATCGAAAGAATCCGGGGCCAGTTCTCGGCGTCCATGCGGGAGAAGAGGGACTTTGTCGCCCTTGTGCTTTCCCACATGCAAGATCACGATTTCATCGCCGATTGGGAATCCGCGGGCGAAGCGAACAGGCACGACTACGCCGTGGAGCTCAACAATGGCAGAACGGCGATTATCGAATTGAAAGGCTGCCTGGACGGAAACAACACGACCATCTTCGAACGGCCGCCCCATGCGGACGAGTTCGTGGTCTGGTCGGTTTGCAGCAACCAAGGTGCCGATCCGCGCCACAATCTCTGGTCGGGAATTCACACGCGGCTGAGCGCCGAGGTCATTGACCGCCAGCAGCAAATCGACGGCGTTGTCGTCTGGGACTGGATTTGCGGAACCATTGCCAGGCCCTGCCCAAAGCTCCGCGGCCGCGAGGACCGGTTGACGGATGTCGGCCCGTATCGCCTGCCGCCGCCCTGCATCTATCTTTTTCCGGCTACCGTGCCGAGCCCGCGAAACAACCCGAAGCCAAGGATCAATCAACTCGCGGACGTCGGAATTCTCGATGCAATGCATCGCTGTTTTGGCGGCGAGGACGCGGAGTTGAATTACGTCGGAATCGAGGTCGCCCATCGCGGGGCCGAAACAGTGCGGACGACCACAATCAGTAGAGGTGGCGTGGTTCGTCGGAAATCGGACCCGACTCCGATCAGGAGAGCCTGATATCTGAAACAAAGCTGATCAGCGGCGCGTTTCGGGCACCCACTGCCCCGCGACCAGCCCGTCAACCGAATTCAGCACTTTCGGCACCCATCCGGCTCTTTTGTAAACCCGGAGCATGGCCGGGAAGAACACCGCGACGATGGATGTAAACTCGGTGCCAGCCAGCCATTCGAACCCGGCCTCGAACAGTTGGGCAGACATTTCCTGCCCGCCAGAGGTCACGCAGAAACGGGTGATTTCAACAGCCCGGTCCGGATCTTTGATCATGCTGTGGTTGAACAGGCCGGGGAAGGCATCGCAGGTCATGTTCGGCTCGGTAAGCGGGATGAACCGCCAGGAGGCGAGGTGCCGCCCGGCGGCATCCGCCAGTATCAGGTATCGCGCGATCGGCGTGTCGTACTGATCGCGCTCGTGGCCGCGCTCGTCGACGGTGACGTCCCATTTCAGCCGGTCATGGAAGAGCGCGGCGCGCGCCCGGAACATCGGATCGACAAGATCGCTGCCGTCGTCGCGAAACACCTGCGGACGGGGCAAAGCCCGACCGGTCTCGTGCATACCCATCGGTCGTCACCCGCAGGCGCGAAGCTGTTCGCGCAGGACGGCATAGTCGCGCAGGAGCTGCTCGATCGCCGAGTTCGGCGGCAGCAAGGAGAGCTCGTCAGCGGCCTTGGCGCGCAGGTCGGCGTCGTAGGCGGGCAGCGGCGGGCAGGTGCCCGTCGCCCGCTCAGAAGTCGCCGTCGCGCAGGCGGCGAGCAAGCTCGTCGCGAGAACGGGGCCGGCGAGATGCGGCCTCGGCCATGCGGCGCTGAATGTCATTGGCTTTCTCCAATTGATCGAGACGCTCGGCCAGCCGGCCGGCGCGTTCGGCGGTGCGGCGGAAAGAGAGGATGAACAGGGCGATGGTGAGCGCGACCGCCGCCCAACGGGCGAGCGTACGCAGCGTCCGGCTGCCGGCGAGGACGCCCAGGAGCTGCGCGATCACCGCCGCCCCCGGCGCCAGTCGTCCCAACGGGCGTAGATAGTCAGCGCGACACCGGCGAGCGCGGCGGTGATGAAGGCCCAGCGCAGGGTGTCGAGATAGGGGATCAGCGGCTGCAGGCTGGACTGCGCGTCCTGCAGCGACTGCTGCGCCATCTCGACGCCGGCGGCGCCCACGGTGCTTGCGCCGGCCACGCCGCCGCCCTTCATGGTGCGGCTGTCGGCCAGCTTTTCGCGCAGGCGGGGCGGTTCTTCGGCGAAGCGGCTTTCGCGGTGCGGGAACGGGTCTCCCCAGCGGCGCGGTCGCCCGGTGTCGATGTGCATGAAGTTCTGGCGCGGATAGGTGCCGAAGCCGGTGAAGCCCGCGTTGCGGGCGGCGGTCTCGAAATCCACCGGGTCGTGATTGGCCATGGAAACGTCGAAGGCAGCGCCCTGCAGGTGCATCGAATGGGGCACGCCTCCGACCTTCCTGTTGTAGCTCGGGTTGCGGTAGGCCGAATGCACGATCATCGGCTTGCCCAGCGTCTCGCGCAGCTTCTGCAGCCGGTCGAGCGCGGGCGCGTTGACCAGCAGGGTGCCGTCGCCGCGGCAGGCGATTTCCTGGGGCGTGAAGTTCTTCCAGCGCCAGAATCCTTCCGGCACATCCCGCCAGTGGGCGAAATAGGTAAGCGTCATTGTCTGTCTCCTTGAAACGAAAAAGCCCGCCGTGGGCGGGCCTTTCTGGTTTTCAGGCGGTCAGCCGAAGAACTTCATGCGCACGGCCATTCCGGCCATCAGCGCCAGAAGCGTGGCCGTGACGAGGAGGCGGACGAAGGTCTGAAGCGCCGTGCGCCGCGCCTCCCGGATCGCCGCGAGCAGGGTACGAAGATCGCGGATATCCGTTGCCGCATCATGGCCGTCGAGCCCGACGTCCGCCAGGGCCCGCCTTGCCCCCTGCTCGGCGGCGCGCGCCAGGATTTCCTCGAACTCCGTTTCGGGCATGCGGACGAATTCGCGCTTTCCGCCTTTCATGTTCTCGTCCACGAAGGGCGTGAGCAATATGTGCGCATCTGTCGTCGGCGTGAGGCTGGCGCTTCCGTTTTCAGGTGCATTCCCCGTCCCCATCACATAAGGCCCAGGATGCCGCCTGCCGTCGTCCCGACGGAGAGGACGCGCCGGATGCGGACAGGATATGTCATGCCGCCAAGCAGGCCCTGCATCGTTACCACCGTGCCGGTCAACGTCTCGACGGTAAGGTCTCCCCCTGCGCCGACGTAGATTGCCCGCGGCACATGGGGCGGGTCTGTGTCCGGGGTGATGGTGAACATGTCGATTGCCGGATCGTGCAGTTTCGGGATTTCGTATTCGTATCTGTCAGCCATATCCGTTTCTCCTTTTCGGCTGCTGGTGCGGACCGGTTTCCGGGCCGGTC
>JALVEX010000053.1 GCA_027030435.1 Paracoccaceae bacterium | reverse complement strand
CGAAGCGTCCGTCACCTCGCCATCCTGCACGGGCACGTTGATATCCACCCGCACCAGCACCGTCCTGCCGGCGAGATCCATGTCGTCGATCGTTTTCCAGGCCATCTGTTCCTCCGCTCTCGATTCAGGCCCGGCGCCGGGATGGCGCGGCCTGGCTTTATCCCGTCAGATGGGGCATGGCCGTGCATCCGTCAATGCGGCGATTGACGCAGGGTTCGGGCGCATGCCCGGGCCGCTCTGCGCGCCCCGGGCGGAAAAATGCGATCGGAAGCCCCGCTTCGGGCAGATGCCAGGCAGGAATATCCGCTCTCGACGCCCTGACAATGCCCTGACAACACCCTGACGGGCCTGCCTATTGCGGGGTGTTTATTGCGAGGCGTTCGCGCGGGCCTCCACCTCGTCGGCGATCGCTTCGGCGCGCGCCGCGATCTCGGCCATCGTATCGGTGACGATCGGCGGGATCACCGGCACCTCGATGCGCTCGGGCTCCGGTTCGGGGCGGGCGCGCAGCTCGGCGATCAGCGCCTCCTGGCTTGCGAGCTTTTCCTCCAGCGCCGCGAGCTTTTCCTCCAGCCCGGCCGTCTTGTCGGCCAGCATCAGCCCGGCCATAAGGAGCATCCGTGATTCGGGGATGCGGCCGATCTGATTGACAAGCGTCGTGGCCTCGGTATCGAGAAGCCGCGCCGCCGCCTCGAGGTAATGCTCCTCGCCTTCCTGACAGGCGACCTGAAAATTGCGTCCGCCGATGGTGATCGTGAGTTCGGGCATCAGGCTTCCTCCCCGACAAGCGGTTTCAACTCGCCAAGCAGGGCCTCGATCTCGCCGCGCTCGGCCTCGCGCAGGGCGCGGAAGGCCTCGAGCTCGGCCTGCATCGCCTTGTTGAGGAGATGGGCATCTGGGATCCGCCCCGCCTCCGCCTCGCGCAGCGCCTCGAGGCTTTCGCGCAGCTGGATGGTGACTTCCTTCATCTGCACCATGCGCGCTTCCTGGGCCTTCATCTGCTCGCTCATCCCGGCGATCTTCTCTTCCAGTTCGCGCACATGGGTTTCCTGCTTTTCCTTGATCGCGCGCACGCGCTCCTCAAGCTCGGCGGTGATCGCGCGCTCCTGGGCGAGCGCGGCCTGCAGCGCTTCCATCTCGGCCGGGTCGGCGGCCGGGGCGGGCGCCTCGCGGGCCAGCGCCTCGAGCCCCGTGCCGATGCGATCGAGCGCGGAATTGATGCGCCGCTCCAGTTCGGTGATGTCACTCATTTCTGCCCGTCCCTGTCCGTTTTCCTGTCCGTTTACCCGTCATCCGCCCAAGTCGCAGCCCGCCCGCTCCCTGTGCGCTTTCCCGCGCGCGAATCGCGCATCGGGCCGGTTTCGGGGAAGTTTACCCAAAGCGGCGGGGAAATGCGCGCCTTTTTGGCCAGTGGCTTGCGCGGCGCGCTTGATCTTGCCGGGGCGGCTGATATGCACATGGGGCATCTGCACTCAAGCGAAGGAACATCCCTTGGACATCGAAACCCTGCGCAGGAAGCACCCCGCCCATTTCATGCGTGCCGCCGCCATCCGCACCCTCACCCTCGATGCGGTGGCCGCCGCCAACTCGGGCCATTCCGGCATGCCGATGGGCATGGCCGATGTGGCCACCGTGCTGTTTGAAAAACACCTGAAATTCGATGCTTCCGCGCCCGACTGGCCCGATCGCGATCGCTTCATCCTCTCGGCCGGGCATGGCTCGATGCTCCTCTATTCGCTCCTCTACCTCACCGGCTACCCGGAGATGACGCTCGAGGAGCTGAAGAACTTCCGCCAATGGGGCGCACGCACCGCCGGGCACCCGGAATACGGCCACGCGCCGGGGATCGAGATCACCACCGGCCCCCTGGGCCAGGGGATCGCAAGCTCGGTCGGCTTTGCCATGGCCGAGGAGATGCAGCGCGCGCGCTTCGGCAAGAAGGTGATCGATCACCGCACCTGGGTGATTGCCGGCGACGGCTGCCTCATGGAGGGGGTGAGCCAGGAGGCGATCACCCTTGCCGGGCGCTACAGGCTCTCGCGCCTCACGGTTCTGTGGGACAACAACAACATCACCATCGACGGCACGGTGGAGCTTTCCGACCGCACCGATCAGATGGGCCGCTTCCGCTCCGCCGGCTGGGCGGTGTTCGAGTGCGACGGCCACGACCCCGAGGATATCGACCGCGCCCTCACCGAGGCCAGGCGCGCGCAGAAGCCCTCGCTGATCGCGTGCCGCACCCATATCGGCTTCGGCTCGCCGGCCCAGGATACCTCGAAGGCCCATGGCGCGCTCACCGATCCCGATCTGATCGCGGCAACGAAAAAGGCCTATGGCTGGGCGCATCCGCCCTTCACCATCCCCGCGGAGGTGAAGAAGGAATGGGAGGCGATCGGCGCGCGCGGTGCGGCCGAGCGCAAGGCCTGGGAAGAGCGCTTCGCCACCATCCCGCAGAACAAGCAGCGCGAATTTACCCGCCGCTACGCGCTGGAGGCGCCGAAGAAGCTCTCCGCCACCATCAAGGCGCTGAAGAAGGCGGCGGTGGAGGAAGCGCCCACCCTCGCCACCCGCCAGGCCAGCCACCGGGTGCTCGCGGCGGTCAATCCCCTGATGCCGGAAAACGTGGGCGGCTCGGCCGATCTCACCGGCTCCAACAACACGAAGACCGACGATCTCGGCGTGTTCGACATCGACAACCGCGCCGGGCGCTATGTCTATTGGGGGGTGCGCGAACACGGCATGGCGGCGGCGATGAACGGCCTCGTGCTGCACGGCGGCCACCGCGCCTATGGCGGCACCTTCATGGCCTTCACCGATTACGCCCGCCCCTCCATGCGCCTTGCCGCCCTGATGCGCATTCCCACCGTCTTCGTGATGACCCATGACAGCATCGGCCTTGGCGAGGACGGCCCCACCCACCAGCCGGTGGAGCATCTCGCCATCCACCGCGCCACGCCCAACACCTTGCTGCTGCGACCCGCCGATCTGGTGGAAACTGCCGAGGCCTGGGAGATCGCGCTGACATCGAAGGAAACGCCTTCGGTTCTGGCGCTTTCCCGCCAGGGGCTGCCGCTGGTGCGCCGCGCGCACAAGGTGAAGAACCTCACCGCCCAGGGGGCCTATGTGCTGGCCGATGCCGAAGGGCGGCGCCAGGCGATCCTCATGGCCACCGGCTCGGAGGTCCATGTGGCGCTCGCGGCGCGCGAGATCCTGCAGGAGGAGGGCATCGGCACGCGGGTCGTCTCCATGCCCTGCTGGGAGCTGTTCGAATCACAGGACGAGCGCTACCGCCGCCGGGTGCTGCCGGGCGGGCCGGTGCGGGTCGCGGTGGAAGCGGGCGTGCGCACCGGCTGGGATCGCTGGCTCTGCGGCGAACGGGGCAAGGCGGCGAAGGCCGGGTTCGTGGGCATGGAGGGCTTCGGCGCCTCCGCCCCGGCGCCCGTCCTCTTCGAGAAATTCGCCATCACCCCCGAAGCCGTGGCCGAGAAGGTGAAATCCCTGCTCTGAGGCCTGATCTCATCACTGGTCCCTGAATATCCCCGCCGGAGGCATCCCGCCGGCGGGGCCGGGCGCGGCGCAGGGCAGATGGCGCAGGGCCGATGGCGCAGGGTGACTGGTGCAGGGCCGGCGCCGCGCAGGAAAATTCTGGAGCACGCTCCAAGGCCTCTCCGCCAGGCGGCACCGCCGGGCAGCGCCCGCCCCGCCCCAACGGGCGGGCGCTTCTCGCCCACCCTCGGGCCGTGCGCTGCCCTCGACGATCCTTGCAAGATGTAGCACAGCAGGCGTCAGGCGCTCTTGAGCCGCTCCCGCCCATCTTCTTGAGCCGACCCCGCCCCTCACCGCAGGCGTGCGCGCAGCACCCGCAGCATGTTGCCGCCCATCACCTTGCGGATCTGCGCTTCCGTCAGCCCCGCTTCGAGAAGCGCATTCGTCAGCGCGGGAAGCTCGGAAGCATCGAAGCTCGTGGTCACCGAGCCATCGAAATCCGAGCCGAGCGAAACCGCATCCTCCCCCACCACATCGATCGCGGCGAGGATCGAGCGCACTACGCCTTCGAGGCTGTCGTCGCAGGTGACTTCCTGCCAGTAGCCGATACCGATCACCCCTCCGGTGGCGGCGATCTGGCGCATCAGATCGTCGGGAATGTTGCGCTTCGTTTCGCAATGGCTCTTTATGCCGGTGTGGCTGAGCACGATCGGAATGTCCGTCATCTCCAGCACCTCGCGCACCACCTTCTCGCTCGAATGGGCAACGTCGAGCACCAGCCCGCGCCGCGCCACCTCGCGCACCACCTCGCGGCCGAAATCGGTGAGCCCGTTGTTCTCGCGGCTGTGCAGCGTGCCGCCCAGTTCGTTGTCGAAGAAATGCTGCAGCGCGATCAGCCTGTAGCCGGCGCGCTCCAGCACGTCGAGATTGCCGATCCGGCCCTCGAGCGGATGGGCGCCCTCGATGCCGAGAATGGCGCCGATGACCCTCTCGCCCGCGCCGCGCCGCTTCAGCACCTCTTCGAGATCGGCGCGCGAGGTGATGATCTTCAGCGCATTGGGCATCGCATCTTCCACCGCATGGAGCTTCGCGGCCTGATGGAGCGCGCGCTCCTTCAGCGAGAACCAGCTCTGCACCGGCCACAGCTCGGCAATGGCGAGGAGGGTGATGTTGTCGAAGGCATCAGGATCGTTGTGCTCGTAATTGAGCCCCCTGGGCGATTTGGTGACGGCGGTAAACACCTGAAGCGCCACGTTGCCTTCCTGAAGGCGGGGGATGTCCACATGGCCATGCCCGGCCCGCTTGCGCATGTCGCGCCGCCACAGAAGCGTATCGGCATGCCAGTCGCCGATGGTCATGCTCTCATGCAGGGCCTTGGCCGTAACCGAAACCGGATAGGGATCGTGCGGATGAACCACATTGCGCGATCTGTCCACATATCCCGGCAGGAAGCCAAAAAACACCGCCGCCGCGATGGCCAGCAGCAGCAGAAAGCGCAATGTCCATTTGCGGGTTCCTCTTTTCATCGCCGCCCTCCCTTTCCCGACCAGAATAAACTGAACCGGTGAGTTCAGCAAGGATGATGGCAATGGCGCGCGGCTTGGCCGCAAGCCGCCCCCGCCTTCCGGCCTTCATTCCTCCATCGCCTCGAGCTCGTCGATCAGGCCCGAGATCATGGCGAGGCCCTTGTCCCAGAATTTGGGATCCGTGGCGTCGAGGCCGAAGGGGGCGAGAAGCGCG
>JALVEX010000052.1 GCA_027030435.1 Paracoccaceae bacterium | reverse complement strand
GATGACCCTAGCCGAGGTCGAGGCCAGGGCGGAGGGCGGGCGCTCCCTCGTCAAGCTGGCGGGCACGGTGGCCGCGAAGCGCGAGCGCAAATCGGCCCGCGGCAACCGCTACGCCTTCGTGCAGCTTTCCGATCCGACGGGGCTTTACGAGATCACCGTATTCTCCGAGGCGCTCGAGGCGGCGGGAGAAAATCTCGAAGTCGGCCGCAATGTCGTCGTCACCGCGGAAGCGTCGGTGGAAGCCGATCAGCTCAAGCTTCTGGCCAAGACAATCCGCCCGGTGGACAACGTGGCCGCCGAAGCCGGAGGCCTCGGCCTGCGCATCTTCATCGATCGCCCGGAAGCGGCCGCATCCCTGCGCGATGTGCTCAAGCAGGCCGCCACCCCCGGCAACGGCCGCAGGCCGAAAGGCGGGCCGGTGGATCTTTGCGTGGTGCTGCCGGTGGAAGATGATGAGGATGCGCTTGCGGAGGTGGATATCCACCTCGGAGACACCTTCCCCGTGACACCCCAGATCAAGGGGGCCATAAAGAGCCTTCCCGGTGTCATCACCGTGGAAGAGGCGTAAGCGGAATACCGGAAATAATGCAGTATAATGGGGCCTGTCCGAAGGCAGGCGCGAAACCGACGGGATGACATGATGCAATATGAATTTCGAGATCCCAGAATGCCCGGCCTTGCGCGCTATCGCGCACTTCGCAAGCGCACACCGGGGGCTTCCATCCTGAGAGCCCTTGAATACGAGATGGTCGAGGGAATGAATCTTGCCGGGCGCATCCTCGATTTCGGCGGCGGGCAGGGGGCCAGCTATGTGCCGCTGCTTCCTGATGGCATCGAATTACTCTCCGTCAACATCGACCGGCAATACAACCCCACCCACATCCTCGAGGTGGGCGCGCCGCTGCCGTTTGAGGTGAGCAGCATGGATGGTGCGATATGTTTCAATGTGCTGGAGCACATCTACGATACCCGCTTCGTGCTTGATGAAATCTTCCGCGTGCTGAAACCCGGCGCGACCCTGCATATATCCGTGCCGTTCATCTTTCGCGTCCATGGCCACCCGGATGATTATTCGCGCCACACCACAAGCTGGTGGCGCGAGACCCTGGCGCGCACGGGATTTGCGCAGGCGGTGATCGAGCCCCTTGCCTGGGGCAAGGCCACAAGTGCGCAGATGATCGGCGGCAACGGCCTCTGGCCGGCGCTTACCACCTGGAAGAACGTTCTGCGCGATATTGCCATGGCGCGGATCAGATCGAAAAGCCGCAACCGGATCACCGGGCGTTACGGCAAAAGCGTTGCCGCCGTGGCGCCCGGCTGGTGGATCGAAGCCACGAAAGGGGAGGCCGCATGAACCTGCGGGAATTGCGCGCCCGCCTTGCGGTGGGCCTCGGGCGGGCCAGGTGGATCTTCATCCATATCCCGAAGAACGCAGGGGTTGCCATCGCCAAGAATCCCGAACTGGCAAACAGGCTGGTGCGCGCCGAGCGCCCCTTCCACAAGAGCCGGGCCTATACGCGCGAATTGCTGCGCGTGATGGAGGAAGCGGGCGAGCATCACGGCATCCAGCACGCCCGCTGGCGCGATCTGCGCGCGGATATCGCGACCCGCCTGCAGCCCGTCGCGGTGGTGCGCAACCCCTGGGCGCGCACGGTGTCGCGCTACCGTTTTGCCCGCACCGCCATCGAGCAGGGCAAGCTCCCCGAAGATTACGTGCCCGAAAGCTTCGAAGCCTTCCTCGAGGAGCGCCACGAATATGGCCATCGCCCCTTTTTCTGGCACCGCGCCATTCGCGGCTGGTATCCGCAGGCCGATTACGTGACGGACGATACCGGCCGCGTGGTTGCCGATATCCTGCGCCAGGAGGATCTGGCGCGCGAAGCGGGGCTCTATTTCGGCCTGAAAACACCGCTGCGGGTGCGTAACGCAAGCCGGGCCGGAGAGGGAAACTACAAGGATTACTACACGCCGGCCACCATTCAGACCGTGGCCGACTGGTATGAACGCGATATCGAACTGTTCGGATTCGATTTCGATACGCCGGCACGGAAGAATGTCCATTTTCCGAGAGCCGGCGATCAAGCCCCGGGGCGGTTTGCGAAGGCGTAGAGTCTGTTGACGATCATGCCCGCCGGGATGCCGTCGGATGCAAAGCCCTGTCAGGGCCGTTTTTTCTCGCAGATCAGCCTCAGGGTCGGCCAATCGGAAGCCGGCGGAACCAATTCGCGCCGCGCCCGGCCCAGAAAGCGCAGCTGGCGCAGGCCCATGGCAATCTGCGCCCTTATGCGCCGGAAGCGAAAGGCGAGGCGCTCGGAAATGGTATATCCGGCCCGTGACAGCGGCTTTGGCTGCGCGTCTATCGTGGATTTCACCGTGATCGGCGCGGGCAGACCGTACCGCGCGCATTGATCGGCCTGAATCGCGAGCGCCGGCACGGCCTGAAAGCTCTTCATCGCGAAAGCCGCGCATATGGCGGCATCGGCGAGCGCGGGAGCGCGATCGGTGCGCGCCAGAAGGATGCGCGCGCCGGAAGGCCAGAGCACATAGGCCGCCGCGCCGGTGCGATCCATATAGAGCCGGCGCACCGGCAGATCCTCCAGCGGCGGGCCGAGGAGCTTCCTTCGCCCGCGGGTTTCGAGGGAGAGATGATCCATGCCGCCACGCGCCGCAACGGCATCCAGCAGATCGCGGGTGTCCGCCGCCAGAAGGGCATCATCTTCGAGGATGAGGCAGGGCTGCCCCAGCGTGCACACCCGCTTCCAGGCTAACCGGTGCGTCTCCAGCGCGGCCTTTTCCGTATCGCGCAGGGGGCGCTGCCAGCCGTTCCACCAGGGATCGCCGGATGGGCGGGAAAGGGTATCCGGGGTGATGGCCCTGATGCGCTCGAAGGGAATGGCGAGCGCGGCAAGCTGGGCTTCCTGAAGGGCAAGCCGCTCGCTTTCGCCTTCGCAATTGAGCACCAGAGCGCGCATCACAGGCGCCCTTCGAACAACGCGAGATAGCGATCCACAACGGCCTGCTTGGAGAATCGGGCCTCAAGCTTTTCGCGCCCGGCTTCCGTTAGCGAAGCCGCCAGCGCGTGATCATCGCGGATACGAGCGAGCGCGCCGGCCATGGCCGCGTCATCATCAATGGCGACCATCAGCGCATCGCGGCCATCCTCAACGAACCATTCCGGCCCCTCCGCCCGGGTGGTGACAACAGGCACCCCGGCCTGCCAAGCCTCGAGGATCACGTTGCCCAAGGGCTCGTGACGCGAAGCCATCACATAGGCATCGCCCGCTGCCACATGATGAATCGGCTCATCCACCCAGCCGGTGAAGCGCACCCGATCGATGATGCCGAGCGCGCGCGCCAGCGCTTCAAGCTCGCCGCGCTTCTCGCCATCGCCCACCAGCCAAACCCAGGCATCGGGCACGCGGGCGGCGGCGCGCAGCACCACATCAAACCCCTTGCGCCCGACGAAGCGGCCCGAGCTCACGATCAGAAAGGCCTCCTCCGGCGTATCGAGGCTGGCGCGGCTCACCGGCCGGGGCGCCACTTCGCGCGGAAAATTGCTGATCACATGCACCGGGCGCTCCCAGCCGAGGCGGCGGCATTTTTCCGCGATCCCCGGCGTGTTGGAGACGATGCAATCGCAATTGCGGTAATGCTTCAGGCTGCGGGGATAATCGCCAAGGCGGATGAGCTTCAGGCCCGAGGCCTCGGCCGGGATCAATTGGCCGGCGCGGTTCATCCATGCCATGACGGCATCGGGCTGCCAGCGCGAAATCATGCGATGCACCCGCGCGCGCGTGATCCATTTGGAGAGTGAGAGGTTGCGGTAGTTGTTCCTGATGATCGGCCCGAGCGGGGCGATTTCCCCTTCCCATGTGCGCCCCGGGCGGATCACGAAACGCTGCTCCACCCCGCGCTCGCCAAGAGCGCGTGCAAGGCTCACGAAGAAACGCTCGGCGCCCCCTTCCTTGCCGAAATGAATGTGCAGCAGCTTCATTCGCGCGCCCTCTTGCGGTTGTGCCAGGCCAGGCGTGCCCGATAGCCGAGCTGGTAGCGAAGCCCGTGCAGGGCCTGGGCAAGCCTGCCGCGCGGGGGCGAAAGCGGCGTATCCTTGCGCCGGGCCTGGCCGATGGTGCCGGTGGTGGCATCCTGCTCGCCCACGCTCAGGGGCTGGGGCCGGATGAGGGCGACCCTGAGCCCCGTTTCCCAGAAGAATTTCTGATCCTCGTCCACCGGGCGCACGATGGGGGGCGCGGTTTCGAGAAGCCGTGCGGCCCCGGCCCGGGTGAGCCCGTAGCCAAGGAGGCAGGTGGGCACGCGGGCGGGAAAGCCGATGGTGAAACCTTCGCCAAGGGGGCGCTCGTGATACATCTTCACCTTGGGGGCGAGGGTGAAGAGCTTCACCATGTCCCAGCCGCTGTCGTCTGAAAGGGCGCCGAGCGCCGCCGCAAGATCGGGCGTGGCCCTGAAATCGTCCTCGAATATGAAGCCGCCTTCGGCCTTCCCCCCCGCAATCCGCTCCCAGGCCTTGATATGGCTGAGATAGCAGCCGACCTCCGGGCGCACGAGCGGATATTTGGCACGCCTGCGGTTCTCTGCGGGATCATAGACGGCGGCAATCTCCGCATCGCTCATCGCCCAGCCGTTCACCGCCTCGATCCGCTCGAAGGGGATTCCCTGGGCCTCAAGCTGCGCGGCGCTGCGCGCCATGCGCTCGGTATTGTCAGCCAGGTTGATGACGTAGGACGGCCACATGGATCAGCGCTCGAGATACCAGGTGATGGACTGGCGATCCTTCACCGAAAAGCCCCTGCCTTCGAGATCGGCGATCAGCCCGGCAACCGTTTCCTCGCCAATCACATGCGGGTGCATTTCGACGATGATCCGCTCCACCCCATCGAGATCGGCCGCCGGCAGGATTTCCGCTTCCGCCCCCTCGACATCCATCACCAGCACATTGGGCCTGTGGCGCGCGATCAGGGCATTGATCGGCTCGCTCTCCACCGTGACCTCCCCGCCCTCGAGATCGCGATCGAATATCGAGGAGGAGAGCACCTTCCTGTCCTGATAGAAGGTGAGGGCGCGGCCGTCGGCCGTAACCGCCTTCATGGTAAGCTGCGGCGCAAGGCCATTGAGCGCGAAGTTTCGCCGGATCAGGCGCTCGAGCGCGGGATTGGCCTCATAGGCAAACACGTTCTCCGCCCCTGCCCGCCGCGCCGCCGTCAGCGTGATCAGCCCGATGCCGACC
>JALVEX010000051.1 GCA_027030435.1 Paracoccaceae bacterium | reverse complement strand
ATGCTGAACCTGATCAAGAATTTCGCCCGTGACGAATCCGGCGCCGTGACCGTTGACTGGGTGGTTCTGACCGCCGCGATCGTGGGCCTGGGCATCGCCGTCGTGGCGAGCGTGCGCAGCTCGACCGACGCGCTCGGCACCAAGATCTCGCAGGCCGTTGGCAGCGTTTCGGTGAACTGATCCGCATCCGCGAGCCGAAAAAACAGGGGCCGCACCCGCAAGGGCGCGGCCCTTTTTCATATGCGCCTGCCCGCCCTCCCTTCCGGCCCCAGGCACCGGCGCCGGCCGCCGCTTCCGAGGCCTTAATATTGCATTAACATTTTCCAGAAATTGTTCTGCGCCTGCCAAATTCGCGCCCGAATCCGGTGGCCATATAGGCTCATACCGAGGCGGCAGGGATCGCCTGGTGAGAGATCAACGCAAGTGAATGCAAGACCACTGAAAGGAAAGACAATGCTGAACCTGATCAAGAATTTCGCCCGTGACGAATCCGGCGCCGTGACCGTTGACTGGGTGGTTCTGACCGCCGCCATCGTGGGCATGGGCATCGCCGTCGTGGCGAGCGTGCGCAGCTCCACCGACGCGCTCGGCACCAAGATCTCGCAGGCCGTTGGCAGCGTTTCGGTGAACTGATCCGCATCCGCGAGCCGAAAAAACAGGGGCCGCACCCGCAAGGGCGCGGCCCTTATCTCATTTGGGATCGTCGACTAGCTACCAGTCGATATAATCTTCGAAGCTCTCAACCTGCTTGCGCCAGATCTCCACAGTATCCTCGAAGTTCTTCTCGCCCACCCCGTCGGCGGCCAGGTTCACATCCATTTCCAGAAAGGGATCGCTTTCATCGTCGATATAGGCCTTGGCGAAACGCTGATCGCGATTCCATTCGTTGATCTTGAGGGCAGAGATGCCGTTCTTGAGATCGTAGCCGGCACCGAACTGGATTGCCGTGCAATTGGCGTGATTGTCGTCACAGCCATAGAAATAGACGCTGAACTGGGTATCCGAAACACGGGTTTCGATCTTCGGATCGCCCTGGCTGTCGGTCGCCATGGTGGCCGGATAGCCGTAATTCTGGAGGCGCTTGAGGATGCCGGCGGGATCATTCGCCAAAACCTGAGCGCCGGCGATGCCCGCCCAGCCGGAAAGCAATGCCGCACAACAAATCAGCCTGGTACCCTTCGAAACATTCATTTTTTCATTCCCTCGCTAGAAATTGATTTACACGATGCAGAAGAACATCCTTTTGCAGCCTGGTCAATTTCAAACGATACGCGATCAGGCGACCATCCTTTCGGCCTGCTTGAGATCAACGCTCACAAGCTGGCTCACGCCCTGTTCGGCCATGGTGACGCCAAACAGGCGATCCATGCGGGCCATCGTTACCGCATGGTGCGTAATGATCAGGAAGCGGGTATCCGTACGCCGGGTCATTTCATCGAGCATGTCGCAGAAGCGGGTGACATTGGCATCGTCAAGCGGCGCATCGACCTCGTCGAGCACGCAGATCGGTGCGGGATTGGCGAGAAACACGGCGAAGATGAGGGCAAGGGCGGTGAGGGTCTGCTCGCCGCCTGAAAGGAGGCTCAGGGTCGAGAGCTTCTTGCCCGGCGGCTGGCACATGATTTCAAGCCCCGCCTCCAGCGGATCATCGCTTTCCACCAGCACGAGCTTGGCCTCGCCGCCACCGAAGAGGTGCGTGAAAAGCAGCGCGAAATTCGTGTTGACCTGCTCGAAGGCCGTGAGAAGCCGCTCGCGGCCTTCCCTGTTGAGCCCGGCGATGCCGGCGCGCAGCTTCTTGATCGCCTCTTCCAGATCGAGCTTCTCGGCGAGCAGGTTGTCATGCTCTTCCTGCACCTCGCGGGCATCTTCCTCGGCGCGAAGGTTCACCGCCCCGAGCGCATCGCGCTGGCGTTTGAGGCGGTTCACTTCCGCTTCCAGCGCCTCGGCGTTCGGCATCCTTTCGGGATCGGTGCCGAGCGTTTCGATGAGATCGGCCGGGCTTGTTTCCAGCTCCTCTTCGATACGCTCCGCGGCAAGGGCCACGGTTTCGCGGGCAGCCTCGGCGCGGGCCTCGGCGCGGGCGCGGGCCTCACGGGCTTCACTGGCCTTGCGCTCGGCCTCACGCTCGTGATCCACGGCGCTTCGGCGCGCCGTTTCGGCCGCAGAGAGCTTGTCGGAAGCTTCGGCAAGGCGCGCCTCGGCTTCGCGTATTGCCGTTGCCAGTTCATCGCGCTTTGCCGCGATTTCCTGCGGCGCGGCCCGGGCCTGCTTCAGTTCTTCTTCGGCTTCGGCCTTGCGCGCCTCGAGCTCGGCGATGCGTTTGCCGGCGTTTTCGAGCCGCAGGCGCCAGCCGCTGATTTCCTTCGTGATCTCCTGGCGCCGTTTCATCCGCGCATCGCCTTCACGGCGCAATTCATCATGGGCCGAACGCTTTGCCATCATTGTCATGCGCGCGGCCTCGACCGTCATCTTCACATCCTCGACCTCGGCGCGCGCCGCCTCCACATCGCCCAGTTCCGCCAGCGCATCCTCGGCTTCCCTGAGGCGGGTGCGGGCGGCCATCGCCTCTTCCTCATGGCGGGCCACGGAAAGCTGGAGGCTTTCGAGCTTGCCGGCGAGAAGGCTTTTCTCCGATTCGGCGCGTGTGAGGGCGCGGCTCGCTTCCGTCAGCGCCTGATCGGCGAGACGTCGGCGTTCGCGGGCGGCATGGTCCTCCTGCGTGCGCCGGGAAAGCTCCTCCTTCAGCAGCTCATGGGCCCGCGCGGCACCTTCGGCCCGTGCCTCGGCCTCTTCGAGATCGCGCTTCAGCGCCACGAGCCGATTGAGCTGCTGCAGGCGCAGCGCCGCGGCCGAAGGCGCATCCTCGGCCGCGGCGCGAAAGCCGTCCCACCGCCAGAGATCGCCCATCATGCTCACTAGGCGCTGGCCGGGCAGCAGGCTCTTTTGCAGCCGCGCGCCTTCCTCGCGTGCCACAAGGCCCACCTGCGCCATGCGCCGCGCCAGCACATCCGGGATATTCACATGGCTGTTGAGCGCGGCCACGCCCTCCGGAAGCGGCTGCGGCCTTTCATAGCCACCAAGCCGGACCCAGCCCGAAGGCGCATCTCCCTCGGCAACGGGTGCGCGCAGATCATCCGCGAGCGCGGCTCCGAGCGCCTTTTCATAGCCGGGTTCCACCTCGACCATATCGAGCACCTGCCCGCCCTCGGCGGTATCGCGCTCAACGAGCTTCGCAAGCGCCGCCACCTCGGCGCGCAGGGCGCTGGCCTCGCCCTCGGCCTCGGAACGCTCGGCACGCGCCGCGGCCTCCCTTGCCTGGGCTTCGGCGCGCGCTTCATCGGCGGCCACGAGCGCCGCTTCGGCCGCCTCCGCTTCCGCCCGGGCCCGCTCGACATCCTCCGACGCTTGCGCCATCCCCCGCTCGGCGCCCTCGAGCGCCGCCCTCGCCTCTGATACCGCATTGCGCGCCGCCTCGGCCGCGGCTTCGCTCCTTTCGAGCGTCTTGCGGCTGTCTTCTGCCAGGCGAAGGGCCGATTGATGGCGTGCAGAAAGGCGGGCGACATCCTCCTGCATCTGGCTCAGCGCCGCTTCCCGCTCCTGCAGGATACGCGCCGCCTCCGCGGCAGCCTCGGCCGCCTCAGCAAGCCGCGCCTCGTGGCCTTCGCTCGCCTTTTCGATCTGGGCCAGCTCCCACTCCAGCCGCTCGATCGTTTCGCCCGCATCCTTGTTGAGGCCCGTTTCGCGGGAAATATCGCGCCCGAGCTGCTCGATGCGGGCCTTCAGGGCCTCGATCCTCTCCTGTGCCCGGGTTTCCTGCTCGGCAAGCGCATCGCGCTGCACGGTGAGGCGCTGCACGATGGCCGCGGCGATCGCCTCTTCCTCGCGCAGTGGCGGCAATTTCTCCTCCGCCTCCTCGCGGGCCCTTGAAGCCTCGCGCGCCGCCGCCTCGGCGCTTGCGGCTTCCCTGGTGCGCTCGACAAGCTCGGCTTCCGCCGCCATGCGGGCTTCATCGGCCTCCTTCCAGCGGCGATAGAGAAGCATTCCCTCCGCCTTGCGAAGATCATCGCCGATCGCGCGGTAACGCGCCGCCTGACGGGCCTGGCGGGCAAGCTGGGAAAGCTGGCTGGCAAGCTGTTCGATCACATCCTCGACGCGGGCCAGATTGGCCTCCGTGCCCTTCAGCTTCAGCTCGGCCTCGTGACGGCGCTGATAGAGCCCCGAGATGCCGGCCGCCTCTTCCAGGATCCGGCGGCGGGCCTTGGGCTTGGCGTTGATCAGCTCCGCGATCTGCCCCTGGCGCACCAGGGCCGGCGAATGGGCGCCGGTCGAGGCATCGGCAAACAGCATCTGCACGTCGCGCGCCCGCACATCCTTGCCGTTCACCTTGTAGGCAGAGCCCGCATCGCGGGTGATGCGGCGCACGATCTCGATGATGTCGCTGTCGTTGAAGCCCGCGGGCGCAAGGCGATCGCTGTTGTCGATCAGAAGGCTTACTTCGGCAAAGTTGCGCGCCGGCCGCGTGGCGGCACCAGCGAAGATCACATCCTCCATACCCCCGCCGCGCATCGCCTTGGGGCGGTTTTCGCCCATCACCCAGCGCAGCGCCTCCAGGAGATTCGACTTGCCGCATCCATTTGGCCCCACAATCCCCGTAAGCCCCGGCGCGATCACGAGATCGGTCGGGTCAACGAAGCTTTTGAAGCCATTGAGGCGGAGCCTGGTGAACTGCACTGATTGCCTGCCTGCACTGATTCCCGTTTGGCCAAGGATTCCCCTGCGGGAGGGCGTATGTCAACGATATGCCCCATGATCTGGGGAAAATTGCCAAGTTATCCACAACATCTTGCGTATTTAACTCTGGATCACCGGATTTCCCTTCGCGAAAGGGGCCGGGTGCGTCGCAATTCGCCTTGACCAGAGCGCATGAAAGACGGCAAAAGGGGAGCGCAAGGTTTCCCGCCACGGCGCAAAGCGCCATGGGATGAAACTGGGAATGCGGTGAGGGTGACCCAACCCGGGGCCCGATGCCGCAGCCGCCCCCGCGACTGTAAGCGGCTTGCGCCTGCCATTTGCCACCGGGCCCTCCGGGAAGGCGGCAGCGCGCTTCATGCCGCAAGCCAGGAGACCGGCCTTGTATGAACCGCAACCCCTGTCGGGTGTGACAGGAAAAGGAGATGCAACATGAATACCATGACCAACGCGCAGGAACGCGCTGCCGCAGATTTCAGCCTGATGCCGATTTTCGCA
>JALVEX010000050.1 GCA_027030435.1 Paracoccaceae bacterium | reverse complement strand
CAGCGCGGCGGTGCAGCGCAGCCTTGTATTCACGCCCGAGAAGATCAGGCCCAGGATCTCGCGCATTTCAATCATCGCCAATGCGAAGAACAAGTTCGGCCGAAGCGGCCTGTTCGAATTTGCGAAAAGCAGCGTCAAGCTCGTCATCTACTCGCTTCTGGTTTTCGGATTTCTTTACAAGCGCCTGCCGGAAATCATCGGCACCATCCATCTGCAGCCCGGGCAGGGCTCGCGGATCATGTTCCGCCTGATCGCGGAATTCATGATTCTGGTGTTTCTGATCGCAGCCACGATCGGCGTGCTCGATTTCCTCTGGCAATACGGAGAACACATCCGCCGCAATCGCATGTCCCGCAAGGACATGACGGATGAAGCAAAGGAATCCGAAGGCGATCCGCACATGAAGCAGCAAAGGCGCCAGAAGGCTGTTGAGCTGGCGATGAACAAGATGCTTGCGCAGGTGCCGGAAGCGGATGTGATCGTCGTCAACCCGGAGCATTACGCCGTTGCGCTGAAATGGAGCCGGGAGCCGGGGGCAGCGCCCGTCTGCGTGGCGAAGGGCGTTGACGAAATCGCGGCGCGGATCCGCGAAATTGCCGGCGGATCGGGCATTCCGCTCTATCGCGATCCGCCGCTTGCAAGGGCCTTGCACGCAATGGTGGATATCGGGCAGGAGATATTGCCGCAGCATTACAAGGCCGTCGCGGCGGCGATCCGTTTTGCCGAACGGATCCGCCGGAAATCGGGTCGGAAGCTGCACGGATGAGCCGCGCTGGGCGGGAAATGCGGAAGCTCCGGGATCTGGAGCGTATTGCGGGGTTGATTCTGGAAGAAGAGCTCGCGGCTCTCGATCGTCTTGCACGGGAGCAGGAAGAAATCTGTCAGGAGATAAACCGCCTTCGGGACATGGCCTCGGATCGTGCCAGGGCCCTGCTGGAATGCGGCGCCGAAGATCCGGCATTTCTTGCGGGGCAGGATCAGACATGGCGGCGATGGGAAGAGGAAAGGCGCGCGCTCCTCAACAATCGGCTGGCACGGCTCAGGGCAAACCATGAAATGCAGAAGGCGAAGGCTTCTCTGGCATTCGGCAGGGCCGAGGCGATCAGGAAGCTGATCGGGCAGAACGAGGCCCGGAAAAAACCATGACGGCCGTGAGCTTTCGCCCGCATGTCGGGGGCGGACTGCCCCGGCAATATGCGCCATATCGCGCGCGCCGCACAAGCGGCGGCTTCGCGTAGCTTCGCCCGGCAGGGCGCTGCCTTGGAGATGGGTGGCCGCATTACCCTGTGCGGCTTCCCACATTTCCCGCTGCAATGCGGTATGGGCCCGTTTCCTGCGGGTATGGCGGAGCATGGTGGGAAGAAATGGCAGCCCGTAGGGGAATCGAACCCCTCTTTCCAGGTTGAAAACCTGGCGTCCTAACCGATAGACGAACGGGCCATCGCCGTGCGCCGGTATCTAGGCAAATCCGGGCGATGGTGCAAGCAGATTTTTTGCCCCCGTTGCATTTTTTCGCTCCCCCGTGTGCCGCCGCGGGATCAGGCGGGGGCGGCATCCTCGAGGCGCAGCTGCACGCTGGTGCGCCCGTTCCAGATGTTGATCTCGAGCCTTCCGGCGAGGTGAAAACGGGCGCCGCCGTGATCGAGGAGGGCGGGGCCGAGGGGGGTGTCGAAGGCACCGAAGGCGATGGCGTCGAGGCGGGGGCCCTGGCCATCGGAGAAGGTGATCTTCAGATGATTTTCGCCCACTCTCTTCGCGAAATGGATCATCATTTCGCCGAAAGCGAAGCGTGGCGCGGGGGCGCCTGCGCCGAAGGGGCCGGCGGCCTCGATGGAGGCGACGAGTTCGGGGCTGGCGGCGGCGGGCATCAGGAGGCTGTCGAGCTTCAGATCGGCCGGCCCGAGGCGGTCGGCGCCCTGTCGGGCAAGGAGATCGGCGAGCCGCGCCATGGCGGGCTCGAGCTGGGCGCGGGTGAGCGAAAGCCCGGCCGCCATCTTGTGGCCACCCCCCTTCTCGATCAGCCCTTCGGCGGCGAGGCGATGGATTGCCGCGCCGAGATCGATCCCGGAAACGGAGCGCCCCGAGCCCTTGCCCTGATCGCCGTCGAATCCGATCACGATCGCCGGGCGGTTGGCCGCTTCCTTGAGCCGCGCCGCGGTGATGCCCACCACGCCCGGATGCCAGCCATCCCCCGCCGCCCAGACAAGCGGCGCTTCCAGCCCGCGCGCTTCGGCCTGCGCGAGCGCCGCGGCGCGCACCGCCTCCTCGATCTCCCGACGCTCGGCATTGAGCGCCTCGAGCCGCTCTGCAAGCGCCTCGGCCTCGGCGCTGTTGCGCGTGGCCAGGAGGCGCGCGCCGAGATCGGCCTTGCCGATGCGCCCGCCGGCATTGATGCGGGGGCCGAGCACATAGCCGAGGTGATAGGCGGTGGGTGCGGTATCGAGGCGGGCCACGTCGCAAAGCGCGCGCAGGCCGGGGCGCGCGCGCGCCGCCATCACCTTCAGCCCCTGGCGCACGAAGGCGCGGTTGACGCCCTGGAGCGGCGCCACATCGGCCACGGTGGCGAGCGCCACGAGATCGAGGAGCGCCATCAGATCGGGCCCGGCGCGCCCCTTTTCGCGCAGCTGCCGGTTCGCCTCCACCAGCATCAGGAACACCACCCCGGCCGCGCAGAGATGGCCGAGATCGCCTTCCTCGTCCTGCCGGTTGGGATTGACGGTGGCCAGCGCGGGGGGGAGGGTCTCGCCGCCGATATGGTGATCGAGCACCAGCACATCCGCGCCCTCCGCCGCCGCGATAGCCTCATGGGAAAGCGTGCCGCAATCGACGCAGACGATCAGATCGTGATCGCGCGCCAGCGCCTGCATGGCCGGCGGATTGGGGCCGTAGCCCTCATCGATGCGATCGGGAATGTAGAGCGTGGGGGCGGGGCGGCCGGATTCGCGCAGCCAGTCGATCAGGAGCGCGGCGGAGGCAGCGCCGTCCACGTCGTAATCGGCGAAGATGGCGATCCGTTCGCCGGCACCGGCGGCGGCGAGGAAGCGGGCGGCGGCGGTTTCCATGTCTTTCAGGCGGCGGGGATCGGGCAGATCGCGCTTCAGCGTGGGGGCGAGGAAGGCTTCCGCCGCTTCCGGCGCAACGCCGCGGCGCGCCAGCACGCGCGCCAGCGCCAGAGGGTGGCCCGTGTGCTGGGCGATCGCCTCGGCAAGGCGCTCCGCCTCGAGGCCGGGGCCGATCCAGCGCCGCCCGGTCAGCGAAGAGGAGACGCCGAGGAAATCGCTCATGGCCCGGCCTCGCAGCCGGTTTTGCGGGATGCGGGCCTCATTCCCGCCCGACGGGATGGCGATAGGTCATGCGCCGGCGCGATCCGGTGCGCGAGCGCATCAGCAGCGTTTCGCTGGTGAGGAAGCCGGGCTCGCGGCGAATGCCGGCGAGAAGCGAGCCATCGGTAACGCCGGTGGCGGCGAAGATCACGTCCTGCGTCACCATGTCGTCGCGGCTGTAGATGCGGCTGAAATCGGTGATGCCGGCCTTGCGGGCACGCGCCTTTTCATCCTCGTTCCTGAAAAGCAGGCGGCCGAAGATCTGCCCGCCCATGCATTTGAGCGCCGCGGCGGCAAGCACCCCTTCGGGCGCGCCGCCCGAGCCCATGTAGATATCGATGCCGGTGATCTCGGGCTCGGCGCAATGCATCACGCCGGCCACGTCGCCATCGGTGATGAGGCGGATGGCGGCGCCGGTTTCGCGCACCTCGGCGATCATCTCCTCGTGGCGGGGGCGCTCGAGGATGCAGGCCTTGATATCCTCGGGCGCACAGCCCTTGGCGCGCGCCAGCGCGTGGATGCGCTCGCCCGGGCTCATCTCGAGGCTCACGGTATCGGGGGCAAAGCCGGGGCCGATCGCCAGCTTGTCCATATAGACATCGGGGGCATGCAGCATCGAGCCGCGCGGGCCCATGGCGATCACGGTGAGCGCATTGGGCATGTCTTTGGCGGTGAGGGTGGTGCCCTCGAGGGGATCGAGCGCGATATCCACCGCCGGGCCCTCGCCGGTGCCCACCTCCTCGCCGATGAAAAGCATCGGCGCTTCGTCGCGCTCGCCCTCGCCGATCACCACCACGCCGGCGATATCGAGCATGTTGAGCTGCTCGCGCATGGCATTGACGGCCGCCTGATCGGCGGCCTTTTCATCGCCCCGCCCGATCAGGCGGGCCGAGGCGATGGCCGCGGCCTCGGAAACGCGGGCAAGGCCGAGCGAGAGCATCCGATCCTGGAAATCGGCGGCGCTGGTCTGAGGGGTGGGGCTCATCATCCTGTCCTTCTGCTTTCAATCAATTCTGTCAGACGTCTTCGATGCGGATCGCCACCGGCTCGCCGGCGAGAACGCCGGTATCGCCAAGCCGGGGCAGGGCGTGATCGAGGGCTTCGCGGGTTGTCTTGTGGGTCACGATCAGCACCGGGGCGGTGGGCTCCTCATGGCCATACTGGCGCATGCGGTTGATCGAGATGCCGCTTTCGCCGAGCACGGCGGCGATGCGCGCCAGCGCGCCCGGCTTGTCCTCGAGCTGCATGCGCAGATACCAGGGCGCGGGGGTGGCAGCGCGGGCCGGTTTCGCCGTGGCGAGGCTTCCGGCCGGCTGGCCGAAGGTGGGGATGCGGGTGTGGCGCGCGATGTCGATCACATCGCTCATCACCGCGCTGGCGGTGGGGCCTTCGCCCGCGCCGGCGCCGCGCAGCACGATCTGGCCCGCGCTGTCGCCCTCGAGCACCACCATGTTGGTGCCGCCCTCGAGCTGGCCGAGCGGGCTGTCGGCGGGCACGAGGCAGGGCGACATGCGCTGCTCGAGCCCGCGCGCTGTCATCTGCGCGACGCCGAGAAGCTTGATCCTGAAGCCCATGTCGGCTGCCTGGTGGATATCCTCGATGGTGATGCGCTCGATCCCCTCGATCTCCACCGCATCGAAGGCCACCCGCGTGCCGAAGGCCACGGAGGCCAGAAGCGCCAGCTTGTGCGCGGCATCGATCCCGCCCACATCGAGCGTGGGATCGGCCTCGAGATAGCCGAGCCTGCGCGCCTCCTCGAACACCTCTTCATAGGAGAGCCCGGCGCCCTGCATGCGGGTGAGGATGTAGTTGCAGGTGCCGTTCATCACCCCCATCACGCGGGTGATCTCGTTGCCCGCGAGGCCCTCGGTGAGCACCTTCATCACCGGAATGCCGCCCGCCACGGCCGCTTCGAAGCGGATCACATGGCCCTTCGCCTCGGCCGCCTCGGCCAGCG
>JALVEX010000049.1 GCA_027030435.1 Paracoccaceae bacterium | reverse complement strand
GAGTCGCTGCTGCGCGAGGTGATCGGCGAGATCGTGGCCGCCGTGCAGGCCATGGCCTGAGGGCGCCTTCTGTTCCTCACCCGCCCCGGGCGCAGGTGATGCAGGTGGGCACGGTGGGATCGAGATCGAGCCGCGCCGGGGCGATTTCCCCGCCACATTCCGCGCACCAGCCGTATTCGCCTTCCTCCATGCGCAGGAGCGCGGCGCGGATGCGCTGAAGCCGGGCGGCGCGGCGGGCCTCGGTGGCCCGGGCCATGGCCTGCTGCTGGAGGGCGTCCATCCGGCTGAGGCGGCCCACGGATTGCTGATCGAGCGTCACCGTCGCCGTGCCGGCCTCGCCAAGCGCGGCCTCGCCCTGAAGCGCCGCGCGCATTTCCCCGAGCCGCTTCCGGTAGCGTTGCAACTGATCCTCGCGCATCGGCACATCCTCGTGATCGGCGGTTTCCGTTTCCGCGCTTCCATGTGTATTATGGGGGCGAAAGCGATGAAAGAGCGATGGGAAAAGAGCGATGGCCGAGACGCGCACCAATCTTGAGGAACTGGATCCCGTCTGGCAGCAGATCAGGGACGAGGCCCGCGAGGCGATCGCCGAGGAGCCGCTTCTGGGCGGGCTCATCCATTCCACCATCCTGCATCACTGCACGCTCGAGGCCGCGCTTGCCTATCGCATTTCGCTGAAGCTCGGCTCGGGGGAGATGTCGGAGCAGCTTCTGCGCGAGATCGCGGACGATTGCTACGCGAGCGATCCCGATCTCGGCATCGCCGCGCGTGCCGATCTGGTGGCGGTCTATGATCGCGATCCGGCCTGCCACAGGCAGATGGAGCCGCTGATCTTCTTCAAGGGCTTCCAGGCGCTGCAGGCCTATCGCATCGCCCATTGCCTCTGGCAGCGCGGGCGCAGGGATTTCGCCTATTTTCTGCAGATGCGGATTTCGGAGATGTTCAGCATCGACATCCACCCGGCAGCACGGATCGGCAAGGGGCTGATGATCGATCACGGCCATTCGATCGTGATCGGGGAAACGGCGGTGGTGGGCGACAATGTTTCCATGCTGCACGGGGTGACGCTGGGCGGCACCGGCAAATGCGAGGGCGACCGCCACCCGAAGATCGGCGACGGGGTGCTGATCGGGGCGGGGGCGAAGGTGCTCGGAAATATCAGCGTGGGGAAATGTTCGCGCATCGCCTCGGGTTCGGTGGTGCTGAAGGACGTGCCGCCGCGCAGCACCGTGGCCGGGGTGCCGGCACGGGTGGTGGGCGAGGCCGGGTGCAGCCAGCCTTCGGTGAACATGAATCAGCTGCTGGCGGATGAGTGAGGCGGCGGGAGGCCGCCGCAGAGGGAGAAAGACGGGGCCCCGCCCCCGCCCGATGCCTCGAACGCCACCCGGCCGCCGGCTCTGCATCGGCAATGCGCGCGTGCCCGCCCGGGGCCGACAACGGCGATCCGGTTCTTCGCCATATCGACTCCGAACACGTTTTCCCGCATGATACCCCTGTTCCAGTCGCACGGGATCGGCAGCAGCCGTCCCGATCGACTGTGCAGGACAAATCATTGCGGGCGGGGCTCGGACCCGGAGACGATGCCCCCCCGGAGGCGGCTCCCCTGAGCAATCAGAGCATCCCGATATTAACCAGCCCCGCCCGCAACCATCATGACACGTCAAAGACGGACTGGATATTTGTGGACCAGTGATGAGGGGGGATCAGTATTCAATCAGGGGTTTTCGCGACCGGGGCTTTGGTGTAAGCCGGCAGCTTGATCGCAACCTGGAGGCGGATCGATGAGCTTCACACTTGCCATTGTCGGGCGGCCCAACGTGGGAAAATCGACGCTGTTCAACAAGCTGGTGGGCAAGCGGCTGGCGCTGGTGGACGATCAGCCGGGTGTTACGCGCGATCTGCGCGAGGGCGAGGCGCGGCTTGGCGATCTGAAATTCACGGTGATCGATACGGCGGGGCTCGAGGAGGCCACCGACGAGAGCCTGCAGGGGCGGATGCGCCGGCTGACGGAGCGGGCGGTGGAGATGGCGGATGCCTGCCTGTTCATGATCGATGCGCGCGCGGGCGTCACGCCCACGGATGAGGTGTTTGCCGATATCCTGCGGCGCCGGAACGCCCATGTGCTGCTGGCCGCGAACAAGGCCGAGGGGCGGGCCGGCGAGGCGGGGCTGATCGAGGCCTGGAGCCTCGGGCTGGGCGAGCCGATCCGCCTTTCGGCCGAGCATGGCGAGGGGCTTGACGAGCTTTACGCGGCGCTTCTGCCGATTGCCGAAGAGCATGAGGCGCGCGCACGCCGCGATCAGCCGGAAACGGATGTGGACGTGAGCGGTGATGAGGCGGAGGAGGAGAGCGCGGGCGAGGGTGCCCGGGTGCCGAGCCGCGAGAAGCCGCTCCAGGTGGCCGTGGTGGGGCGGCCCAATGCGGGAAAATCCACGCTGATCAACAGGTTGCTTGGCGAAGATCGTCTGCTCACCGGGCCCGAGGCGGGGATCACGCGCGATGCGATCTCGGTCAGGCTCGATTGGGATGGGCTTCCGGTGCGGATGTTTGACACCGCGGGAATGCGCAAGAAGGCGAAGGTGCAGGAGAAGCTCGAGAAGCTTTCGGTTTCGGACGGTCTGCGGGCGGTCAGGTTTGCCGAGGTGGTGATCGTGCTGCTGGATGCCGAAAAGCCTTTCGAGCAGCAGGATCTGCGCATCGCCGATCTCGCCGAGCGCGAGGGGCGGGCGGTGGTGATCGCGGTCAACAAATGGGATGCGGAGCCCGAGAAGCAGAAGAAGCTGAAGGAGTTGCGCGAGCAGTGCGAGCGGCTGTTGCCGCAACTCAGAGGCGTGCCGCTGGTGACGGTTTCGGCAAAAACGGGCAAGGGGCTCGATCGGCTGCGCGCGGCGGTGCTGAAGGCCTATGAGGTGTGGAACCGGCGCGTGCCCACGGCGGCGCTCAATCGCTGGCTGAAGGAGATGGTGGAGGCCCATCCCCCGCCGGCGCCCTCGGGCCGGCGCATCAAGCTGCGCTACATGACCCAGGCCAAGACCCGCCCGCCCGGATTCGTGGTGATGTGCTCGCAGCCCGAGAAGCTGCCCGAAAGCTATTCGCGTTATCTTGTCAATGCGTTACGGGAAGATTTTGACATGCCCGGCACGCCGATCCGGCTGTGGATGCGCAGCCAGGCCGACAAGAACCCCTACAAGGATCGCAGGAAATCGACGCCAAGCCGGCTGCGCAAGCATCTGGGCAAGAAGGGGAAGAGCGAATAGGTGGCTTCGCTCCTCTCCGGATGGGCGGCTTTATTGCGGGGGCGCCCCTCTTTCTTCCGCCCCCCGCCCCGCACCCCCGGGATATTTATGGACCAATGATAATGATGAGGAGCGGGTAATCCTGATCCTGCGGCACGTCCTTCGCGCCGTGGCCGGCTACAACAGCGGGCGGATCTTCAGCTTCGCGATCCGGTTGCCCTCGCGCTTCAGGATCTCGAAGCGGAAGCCGTGGAAGGAAAACACCTGGCCTTCCTGCGGGATGGTCTGGGCTTCGTGGATCACCAGGCCGGCGATGGTGTTGGCCTCATCGTCGGGGAGGTTCCAGTCCATCGCGCGGTTGAGATCGCGGATCGTCACCGTGCCATCGACAATGACCGCGCCATCGCGGGTTTCGCGGATCTGTTCGCCCGACGGGCGGTCGAATTCATCGGTGATCTCGCCGACGATCTCCTCGAGGATGTCCTCGAGCGTGACGAGCCCCTGAAGCGCGCCGTATTCGTCCACCACCAGCGCGAAATGGGTGTGGCGGCGCAGGAATTCGCGCATCTGATCGTCCAGCGTGGTGGTTTCGGGAATGAAATAGGGCGGCATGGCCACGTCCATCACGTTGAAATCGCGCAGCGCCTTCTTCGAGGCCTCCGGCCCCAGCATCAGATCGTGCATGGCGCGCAACAGATCCTTGGCGTGGATCACGCCGACGATGTTTTCGGGGTTTTCGCGATAGACGGGCAGCCGCGTGTGGGCCGATTTCAGGCATTGCTCGAGCACGGTTTCGGGATCGTCATCGGCGTCTATCATCTCGATTTCGGAGCGGTGCAGCATGATTTCCTCCACCGTGCGATCGCCGAGATCGAGCGCGCCGAGCAGGCGGTCGCGATCCTCCTTTTCCATGGCGCCGGCGGAATGGCCGAGGCTGATCGCGCCCACGATCTCGTCGCGCACGGCGAGGATATGGGTATCGGGATCGGGATCGAGCCCGAAGCGGCGCAGCACCCAGCGCACGAAGGCGCGGATCAGCGAGACGACGGGCGAGAACAGCCGCACGATCGGCAGGATCCAGGGGCTGACCTTGATGGCGGCCTGTTCCGGGTTGGTGATGGCGTAGGTCTTGGGCAGCACTTCGGCGAAGACCAGCACCAGGAAGGTCATCACCAGGGTGGCGAGGGCCACGCCGCTTTCGCCGAACAGGCGGGTGAAGAGGGCGGTGGCAAGCGAGGCGGCGAGGATGTTGACCATGTTGTTGCCCAGAAGCACGGCGCCGATCAGGCGTTCGCTGTCTTCGGTGAGGCGGATGGCGCGCCGGGCGCCGCGGATGCCCTTGTCGGCCATGGCGCGAAGCTTGGCGCGCGAGGCGGCGGTGAGCGCGGTTTCCGAGCCCGAGAAGAAGGCCGAGAGCATCAGCAGCACGAAGATTGCCGCCACTGTCAGCCAGAAGGTTGTGTCGATTGCCGTCATTGCATTTTCTGCCGCTGGTGATGGGTGCCTTCTTATGCGGGCTCGGCGGGCATATCGCAAGGGCGGATGGGCTGGGCAAGGGGGAGCGGGCGGTGTAATGATCGCCCCGCGCCCGCGTCAGGGCGCATCCGCACAGGAACGGGTTTTCGCCACATGCCATATGAACTCACCGCGCTTGCCGATCTGAAGGCCCTGCCGTTTGACGATATCGTGGACGTGCGTTCGCCTTCGGAATTTGCCGAGGATCACATCCCCGGCGCGCTCAATCTCCCCGTGCTCGATGATGCCGAGCGCGCGCGGGTGGGCACGATCTACGTGCAGGAGAGCCGCTTCCTCGCCCGCCGCATCGGCGCGGCGCTGGTGGCGCGCAATGCGGCGGCGCATCTGGAGGGGCCGCTGGCCGGGAAGGGGGCGGACTGGCGGCCCCTGGTGATGTGCTGGCGTGGCGGGCAGCGCTCGGGCAGCCTTGCCACCATCCTGCGCCAGGTGGGCTGGCAGGCCGAGACCCTTGCCGGCGGCTACAGGAGCTACCGCAGCCTCGTGGTGCGCGCGCTTTACGATACCCCGGTGTGC
>JALVEX010000048.1 GCA_027030435.1 Paracoccaceae bacterium | reverse complement strand
CCTGCGAAGAGCATTACGCCCCCCTCGGCCCCTCCGACGCGGTGCCCACGGCGCCGGTCTCCGTCGCCGTGGCGCTGGCCGACAAGCTCGATACCCTCGCCGGCTTCTGGGCCATCGATGAAAAGCCCACCGGCTCCAGGGATCCCTTCGCGCTGCGCCGCGCCGCGCTCGGCGTGATCCGCCTCATCCTCGAGAACGATATCCGCGCCCCCCTCCACGATCTGATCGCGAAAACGGCCCATGAGGCGGATGCGGGGGATCTCCTCGCCTTCTTCCACGATCGCCTCAAGGTGTTCCTGCGCGATCGCGGCATTTCCCACGATGTGATCGATGCCTGCCTCGCCATGCCGGGCGCCGATGATCTGGCGCTTCTCGTCAAGCGCGCCGAAGCGCTGCAGGCCTTCCTGCGCACCGATGACGGCGAAAACCTGATCCAGGGCTTCCGCCGCGCCAACAATATCCTGCGCCAGGCCGAGGAAAGGGACGGCGTCGAATATTCCTTCGGCCCGGATCCGAAATTCGCCGAGACGGACGAGGAAAAGGCCCTTTTCAACGCGCTCGATGAAGCCGAACGCAAGATCGCCCCGGCGATGGAAGCGGAGGATTTCGCCGCCGCCATGGCCGAAATGGCCCGCCTGCGCGCGCCCATAGATGCCTTTTTCGAGGCGGTGCAGGTCAATACCGATAATGAAATCGTCCGCCGCAACCGCCTCAACCTCCTCAACCGCATCCGCGCGACCTGCCTGAGCGTGGCCGATCTCACCCGCATAGAGGGCTGAGCCCTTCATCTTGGCCGAAATACTCCCGCCGGAGGCATGAAATCTTTTGCACCCCGCCGCCGGATCGCGCTATGCTGCGAGGGCGCAAAGAGGGGTGCCGCAGTGCAGAAAAAACACAGCATCGCCTTCACCGAGGTCACGCCCACGGCGAAAATCGCCGCCGATACCCACGGCGGGCGCGCCAAATGCCTGCAGCGTCTGATTCGCCTCGATCTGCCGGTGCCGCGCACCATCGCCCTGCCGTTCGAAGCGGTGCACGCGCTTGCCGCCGGCGAAATGCTCGACATGAAAAGGCTCCTCGCCCCCTTCGGCCCCGATGCGCTCCTCTCGGTGCGCCCGAGCTCGGAGGATCCCGATTGGGGCGGCCCCGGCGCGATCCTCAACATCGGCATGAACGATGCCCGCCACGCCGCGCTTTCCCGGAGCCTCGGGCGCGAGGCCGCCACCGCGCTCTATCTGCGCTTCGTGCAGGCTTTCGCGGTGCATGTGGCGCGGCTCGATGCGGAGATGTTCGATCAGCGCGGCGAGGATGGCGAGGCGGCGCTCGCCGCCGCGCTCGCGGCCTACGAGGCCGAAACGGATGAGCAATTCCCCCAGGATCCCGCCCATCAGCTTTCCGAGGTGCTGCGCTCGATGGCGCGCGCCTGGGAGGGCACCAGCGCGCGGCTTCTGCGCCAGGCGCGTGGCGCGCCGGCCGATGCCGGGCTCGGGCTCGTGGTGCAGCAGATGGCGCTTGGCGTCGGCCCCGGCGAAAGCGGCTCGGGGGTGATCCAGTTCATCGACGAAACCACCGGCGAGCCCTGCATCAAGGGCCGCTACCTGAGCCAGAGCCAGGGGCGCGATGCGCTGGTGCAGAGCAAAGGCGCGCTCTATCTCACGAAGGATCCCCGCGGGCCCTCGCTCGAAGAGCGCGCGCCCGAATGCTTCACCGCCCTGATCGAATACGGCCGCACCATCCGCACCCGTCTGCGCGAGGAGATGCAGATCGAATTCACCATCGAGAACGGCCGCCTGCATGTGCTCGATGCGGTGCGCCTGCGCCGCAGCCCGCGCGCGCTCCTGCGCTCGGTGGTGGCGCTCGCCGAGGATGGCATCATCCCGCGCGAAGAGGCGCTCTGCCGCATCGATCCCCATGCGCTGACGGAGCTGCTCCACCCGCAGATCGATCCGGAGGCGCCGCGCGAGGTGCTGCTCGAGGGCCTCGGCGCCAGCCCCGGCGCCGCCACCGGGCGCATCGTGTTCACCGCCGAGGCGGCGCAGGCGGCGGAGGCGCAGGGCGAGGGCGCGATCCTCGTGCGGCGCGAAACCACGCCCGAGGACGTGCGCGGCATGCACGCGGCGCGCGGCGTGCTCACCGAAAAGGGCGGCATGACAAGCCACGCCGCGGTGATCGCGCGCGGCATCGGCGTGCCCTGCATCGTCGGCGCGAGCGCCATGAGCCTCGATCTGCGCGAACACCGCATCACGCTCGAGGATGGCCGGGTGCTCGGCGAAGGCGATCTGATTACCATAGACGGCACCTCGGGCGAGGTGCTTGGCGGTGCGGTCCCGCTCCTCGAGCCGGCGCTTGACGATGCCTTCAACAGCCTCATGCGCTGGGCCGACGCGGCGCGCGATATCGGCATACGCGCCAATGCCGATACGCCGGGCGATGCCCGCATGGCCCGCACCTTCGCCGCCGAGGGCATCGGCCTTTGCCGCACCGAACACATGTTCTTCGAGGAAGATCGTCTCACCCTCATGCGCGAGATGATCTTCGCCGATGCGCCCGAGGATCGCGCCGCGGTGCTCGAGCGCCTGCTGCCCCTGCAGCGCGCCGATTTCGAGGAACTGTTCGAGATCATGCAGGGCCAGCCGGTCTGCATCCGCCTCTTCGATCCGCCGCTGCATGAATTCCTGCCCGCCACCCGCGAGGGGCTGCGCGAGCTTGCCGAGGCGCTCGACCTGCCGCTTTCCGATGTCACTCGCCGGGTGGAGGCGCTGAAGGAATTCAACCCGATGCTGGGGATGCGCGGCGTGCGCCTCGGCATCACCATCCCCGAGATCTACGACATGCAGGCGCGCGCCATCTTCGAGGCCACGGCGGAGATTGCCCGCAAGGGCGGCACGGTGGTGCCGGAAATCATGATCCCGCTGGTTTCGGCGCGCCGCGAGGTGGAGATCGTCAAGACGCGGATCGACAGCACGGCCGCCGCCGTGCGCACCGAAACCGGACAGGATTTCGCCTGGCGCCTCGGGGTAATGGTGGAAACCCCGCGCGCCGCGCTCAGGGCCGGCGACATCGCGCCCAATGCCGAATTTCTCAGCTTCGGCACCAATGATCTCACCCAGATGGCCTACGGGCTTTCGCGCGATGACGCGGGGCGGTTCATGTCGCAATATGTGCGCCTCGGGGTGTTTGACGAGGATCCCTTCCACCGGCTCGATACCGAAGGCGTGGGCGAGCTGCTGATGATCGGCGCCGAACGCGGCCGGGCGGCGCGGGGGGATGTGGTGCTGGCGGTGTGCGGCGAGCATGGCGGCAACCCCGAATCGATCGAATTCTGCCGCAAGGCGGGTTTCGATTATGTCTCCTGCTCCCCCTTCCGCGTGCCGGTGGCGCGCCTCGCCGCGGCGCAGTTTGCCCTGCGCGAAGCGGCGGGCCGGAAGAAATCCAAACTTTCGCAAAGGCTTATGGAGGTATTTGCCAGGCCGGCCGAATGAGCTGATTGTTTTTCGCCCGAAAACAATCCGCCTGGTTGATTTGGGATGGTTGCCTGCCCATCTGGCAGGGTGGACGCATATGGCCATTTCGATTAAAAGGCGGTTCTGTCGCATCCTGCTGGGGGGCGCGGCATTGCCGGAAGGCATGCTTGTATAGGGGCGAAAGATGTTTCGTAAATTGCTGTCGGCTCTCGCGCCGGCGATTGGTTTGTCGGTCTTGCTGACCGGGCTGGCCTGGGGCGAGCCTGTCGTCAGCCGTTCGAACGCGCCTGAGGGGCAGATCGGTTCCCGCCTGTCGGCGCTTCTGGGCCAGGAGCGCGCGGCGCTCGGCGCCATCGGTTCTCAGGAGATGAAGAAGCTTGTCCGCCCACCTGCGGCCGGCGGCGGCAACACGCCGTTTTCATATGACGAGGCCTGGTTGGCCGCGCAGCCCAAGCCCACCGGCGACGCGCAGTTCAAATGCCTCGCCGAGGCGCTCTATTTCGAAGCGCGCGGCGAGAGCCTGAAGGGGCAGTTTGCGGTCGGCGAAGTGATCCTCAATCGCGTGGACGCCCCCAATTTCCCCGATACCGTCTGCGGCGTGGTGAAACAGGGCACGGGGCGCAAGTTCCGCTGCCAGTTCACCTATACCTGCGACGGCAAGAAGGAAGTGATCAGCGAGCCGAAG
Source organism: Paracoccaceae bacterium (assembly GCA_027030435.1). GTDB lineage: Bacteria > Pseudomonadota > Alphaproteobacteria > Rhodobacterales > Rhodobacteraceae > WFVA01. The sequence continues at coordinate 1,141 of JALVEX010000048.1, read as the reverse complement.
GCCTATGAGCGGGTGGCCAAGGTCGCGCGGGCGCTGCTCGATGGCGCGCCGCGCGGGCTGACGAACGGGGCCACCTATTATCACAGCCGCAAGGTGCGCCCCCGCTGGGCGCGGAAATTCAAGAAAACGGCGGCGCTCGGGCAGCACTATTTCTACAAGCCGCCGGTGCGCCTTTCCATGCGCTGAGCCGGAAGGGGCTGGCGTCAAGGGGCTGGCGCCGGGGCCGGGAGCGCGCTATTTGCGCTTCCGGGCCGGCTGCTTTCCGGCCCGCCGCAAGCGGGGGTGCGAGATGTCGGAAGAAAGATCACGGATCCGCGAGGCGCTTGGCGCGCTCGAGGGGCGCGCCGGCGGCGGCGCGCGCGATCGCATCAGCCTGCGCGATTACGTGGTGGAGGCCGAGATCGGCGCCTTTCAGCAGGAGCGGGGGCGCATGCAGCGCCTGCGCTTCAACGTGGTTGTCGATCTGCCGCCGCCGGGGCGGCTGATCGAGGATGACGTGGATCGCATCCTCTCCTATGACGTGCTGACGGATGCGATCGCGGCCGAGCTTTCCGCCGAGCGGGTCAATCTCCTGGAAACCCTGGCCGAGCGCATCGCGGCGCGCATCCTGCAGGTGCCGATGGCCGAGCAGGTGATCCTGCGCGTTGAGAAGCTCGATCGTGTCGCCGGTGCGCTCGGGGTGGAGATCCTGCGGCGCAGGGGCGATATCGAGCGCATGGCGCGCGCCGCGCAGGGCGGGCCGCAGCGGATCGTCTGGCTGGCGCCGGAGTTGCTCGGGGCGGAAGGGCCCGGTGTGGAAGAGCTCGGGGCGGGTTTGCGGCGGATTGTCGGGGAGACGCCCGCCTGCGTGATCCTTGTCGGGCCGGCGGGCGCGGGGCTGCCGGGGGCGGGAGAGGCCGCGGCCGAGCGCAGGATCGCCCTTCTCGCCATGGGGCAGATGGCGGTGGCGCTGGGCGCGCGTGTGCCCGGGCTCGAGGTGATCGAGAGCCGCACCGAGCTTGATTGGGCGATGGCGCGGCGCAGCCCGGTGGTGCTGGCGCCCGAAAAGATCGTGCGCGATGCGGTGGCCCATCCCCTGCCGGAAGGCGCGGAGAAGGGCCCCCGGATCGCCGCCTGGCTCGCAAAGCGCACCGGCGCCCCC
>JALVEX010000047.1 GCA_027030435.1 Paracoccaceae bacterium | reverse complement strand
GGCCGCGGCCTGCATATCCATGAATTTCTTGCCGAAATCCTCCATGTTTTCCCAGATCTTCGGCAGGGCTTTGGTCTGATCGAAGGAGAAGCTGTCGGAGCCCTCGGGCCACGCATCCCTGAGATCAAGATGCGCCACCGCCTTCAGATTGGCCGCCGCCGCCGCCGCCTTTTCAGCATCGTAGGGGATCGCGCCCTTGGCCATGCCGCCGAGCTTGGAAATGTTCCAGGCCAGGAGCTTCATCTGCGATTGCCGCGCGGCGATGTGCTTGTCATACGGGCCTTCCTCTGCCAGCGCTACGGCCGGGGCGAGCGAAACGGCAAGGCCGAGCGCCAGGGCGCGGACCGTTTTCCGGTGTGATACTGCGGGCATTGTTTCCTCCTTGTTGTCCTGTTCATTCACCTTTGCGTAAGAGGCAGCATAACCCCGCGAGGCCATGATCGACAACAAGCGAACGGCCGGGCGGCAGACTATCGCCTTTCAAAACATCGTGTTGGAATAATTTCGGCGCAGCGGTGTTATACCCTGGCGATGCGAAAGCGGACAGATGCTGCCTGCCTCAGCGCAGCCGGTGCCAGCCCGGGCCCTCAAGGCGCATCCATTCGGGCGTGCCGAAGAGGCGCTCCGCGCCCCATATCGCCAGCGTGATCGCAAGCACCGTTAGCCACATGATGATCCGCCGCTTCCCCGGGGGCCTGCGCACCCAACGGGCCATGCGCAGAAGGCGGATGATTTCTCGGTAAGCCATTGGCCCTCCCGGATTTTTCCCGGCTTGTTGCAGCTTTATGCCGGCCCCCGGCGCGGGGGCTCAATCGTGGAAGCTGCGGCTGTCCTTGATCTGATCCCAGGCCCAGACGACCTCCTGCAGCCGCTCTTCATAGGAGCGGTCGCCGCCATTGAGATCGGGATGAAGAACCTTGATCAGGCTCTTGTATTGCTTGCGAATTTCCGTTTTCTTCCAGTGATCCTTCGCTTCCAGGATCTCCAGAGCCCGGCGCTCCTTGGGGGGCAGGCGGCGGGTGCCGGTGACGGATTTTCCGGGGTTGCGCGTCGCCTTGTCGCCCAGAAGCTGATGGGGATCATCCACCCCGAGGCGGGCCCAGGCGCGCTGCTCCTCGCTCTTGCGCCCGAAAGGCTTTGTTTCGCGCTCCCAGACGCGATCGCGCGCCATCTGTGCTTCGAGCTCTTCCTGTGTGTGGGTGTTGAAGAAGTTCCACTTCAGATTGTATTCGCGCACGTGTTCCTTGCAGAACCACACGTATTCATCGAGGTGATCGGGCGATTTCGGAGCGCGATACTTGCCGCCCTCCTCGCAGCCCGGATGCTCGCAGACACGCTGCGAGGTTTCCACGGCACCGGTCATCCCGCGCCGCCCGCGCGGCTTCTTCTTCTTCGCCGCCTTTACGGATATGTCAAAACCGAAGGGATCCGTCTTGTCCATCGTCACTCCATTCCCCGGGTCTTACGCCATTCCCGGGCCTGCTCCGGCGCTGCCTTTCACCGGCCAAGATCGCCGCTTTGCGACTCGGCCACGGGAGTTTACAGTTTCGGCGCGAAGATAGAAGAGGCAGGAGGCAAAAAATGAGCGTGGCAGAGGAATTGCGGCAACAGCTCGCGCAGGCGCTCGCGCCGGCGCGGCTCGAAGTGATCGACGAAAGCGAAAACCACCGCGGACATGCGGGCTGGCGCGAAGGGGGCGAGACACATTTTCGCATCGTCATCCGCGATCCCCACCTTGCCGGCATGAGCCGCATCGCGCGCCACCGCGCGGTGCATGAGGCGCTCGGGCGCGATCTGCTTTCGCGCATCCACGCGCTTGCCCTCGATATAGACGGCTGAAGGGAGCATGGATGGCTGAAGGGATGGCTGAAGGCGGCTCAGTTCTCGGGGGCTGATTCTTCCCGCGCGGGGCCGAGCTTGGGCGATTCGCCATTCTCCGATCCGGGCTCGTCACCAAGGGCGGAGCCGAGCCGGCGCCTGGAGGCGGTGGCGGCATCTGACGCCTTCCCGGGGGCGCGGGACTCGGGGGCACGGGTTTTGACGGCTTCCCTTTCGGGCTTCCTTTCGGACGCGACCCTGTCAGCGGCGGGAGGTATCGGCGCTTCTTCAGCCGGCGCTTCTTCCTGCGGGGCGGCGATCACGCGGCGAAAGACCAGCACGTTGTGATAGACGGTCGTCTTGCCGGTGAGGCCGCTGCGCTGATCGCAGGGCAGGGTATCGGCGCGCTGGTATTCCCAGCCCTCCCGGCCCATCTCGTTCATGATTTCCATGAGCGCCGCGGCAAACCGCGCCTCGGGCGTTTTCGCGCCCCTGGCCTTCAGGCCCTTTCGCGGCGCCGGCACGAGCTTGTATTCAAAGCGTTTCGTTTCGTTGCGAGCCATTCTGCCCCCCTGCTTCACATGCGCGCGGACCCTAGCTGATTCGCGCCGTGGCGTCCAAGGGGGCGGAGGGCATGTGCGGTAATATGCCGGCGCACCGGCCCGAAGGCCAACGCGCCGGCTTCACTCGCTACCAATGCCGCACCGAAGGAAGGCTGCGTTGCGGATCAGCGCCGGTTGCGCCGCAGCCCGAGCACCACCAGCCCGAACAGGCCGAACGCCAGCAGCGGCAGAGAGGCGGGCAGGGGCACGGCGGCGAGGTTGCCAGCCGGCGCAACGCTGTATTTGAAATTGTCGATGCCGATATCCCAGTTCTTGCCCCACTGGAAATAGGCGGCGCCGGTCACGTTCGGGAAAACGGTGATGGAATTGCCGGCGAAAAGCGTGTTCTCGAGGCTCCAGAGCACATTCCAGGAGGAATCATAGATGAAGAAGGAGCCGATCTTCGGGGCGCCGTTGTACCAGGTGCCGATATCGAAGGATTCGATGGTGACGCTGTAGCCGGCATCGGGCGCGAAGGCCAGTTCGCCCACCTTGCCCGGCGCGGAGGGAAAGGCCACGTCGCGCAGATCACTGTAATTCCGGCGCCAGTGTTCGAGATGCTCTTCATAAACCGAGGCATTGCCGAAATCATTGCGCGTGCGGTTGCTGACATCGAGATTGGCGATATCGCCGAGCGTATCGTCGAAAGCGCCGAAATTGGCCCAGACATCGTCGAAGCGCATCACGGCGGCGGGCACGGCGGAGGCGCCGGCGATGGCGAGGATGGCGGCGGTGATGAGCGGGCGGAACATGATCGTTACTCCAGATGGAATCAATTAAGGTTCGTTGCATGTTTGATTAAAATTCGAATGTGACATTACCTTGGCCGATTGCCCCCGGATAAAGGCAGTTTCGTGGCAATACGGGGGATCTGCGGGGAAGAGCCGCCCAAAAGATTAATTTTTCAATTGCTGATGCCCCGGGGGCTTCCAAGGCGCGCCCGAAAGCCCAGGGCGCGCCCGAAAGTCAGAGTCCGAGCTTCTGGCGCACGATCTCGTTCACCGCCTTGGGATTGGCCTTGCCGCCGGTGGCCTTCATCACCTGGCCGACGAACCATCCCGCGAGCTTGGGATTGACCTTCGCCTTCTCCACCTGCGCGGGATTGGCGGCCATCACCTCCTCCACCGCGGCCTCGATGGCGCCGGTATCGGTGACCTGCTTCATGCCGCGCGCTTCCACGATCTCGGCCGGATCGCCGCCTTCCTTCCACACGATCTCGAACAGATCCTTGGCGATCTTGCCCGAGATATCGCCTTTGCCGATCAGATCGATGATGCTGCCGAGCTGGGCGGCGGAAACGGGGCTTTCGCCGATCGCGAGGCCTTCCTTGTTGAGACGGCCAAACAATTCGTTGATCACCCAGTTGGCGGCGAGCTTGCCATCGCGCCCCTCTGCCACCTCCTCGAAATAGCGGGCGCTGGCGAGATCGGCGGTGAGCACGTTTGCATCGTAATCCTTCAGCCCGTAATCACGGATGAAACGCGCCTTCTTTTCGTCGGGCAGCTCGGGGAGGGTGGCGCGGATGTGATCGACCCATTCCTGTTCGATCTCCAGCGGCAGGAGATCGGGGCAGGGGAAATAGCGGTAGTCATGCGCCTCTTCCTTGGAGCGCATGGAGCGGGTTTCGCCCTTGTCGGGATCGAACAGGCGGGTTTCCTGCACCACCTCGCCGCCATCCTCGAGAATGGCGATCTGACGGCGCGCCTCGTAATCGATGGCCTGCTGGATGAAGCGCATCGAATTCATGTTCTTGATCTCGCAGCGGGTGCCGAGATGGGAGAAATCGCCCGTTTCGCGGTATTTCTCGTAATCGCCCGGGCGGCAGACGGACACGTTCACATCGGCGCGCAGGTTGCCGTTCTGCATGTTGCCGTCGCAGGTGCCTAAGTAACGCAGGATCTGGCGGAGCTTGGTGACATAGGCCGCCGCCTCCTCGGGGCCGCGGATATCGGGGCGCGAGACGATCTCCATCAGCGCCACGCCGGTGCGGTTGAGATCCACGAAGGACATGGCCGGATCCATGTCGTGGATCGATTTGCCGGCGTCCTGCTCGAGGTGGATGCGCTCGATGCGCACGCGCCGCGCCACCCCCTCGCCCATCCACACGATCACCTCGCCCTCGCCCACGATCGGGTGATAGAGCTGGCTGATCTGGTAGCCCTGGGGGAGATCCGGGTAGAAGTAGTTCTTGCGGTCGAACGCCGAGCGGAGATTGATCTCGGCCTTGAGCCCGAGCCCCGTGCGCACAGCCTGCTCGACGCAGAATTCGTTGATCACCGGCAGCATGCCGGGCATGGCGGCATCGACGAAGGCGACGTTGGAATTGGGCTCGGCGCCGAATTCGGTGGAGGCGCCGGAGAAAAGCTTGGCCCGGGAGGAAACCTGGGCGTGGATTTCCATGCCGATCACCAGCTCCCAATCGGATTTGGCGCCGTGGATGACCCTGGCTTTCGGTTCTTCGAAGGTGAGATCGAGCATCTTTTTCTTCCTTGCCTGGATTGCCGCGGTTTTACGGGAGCGGCGCGCGGGGGGCAAGGGCGGATCCGGCTGGTGGATGCCCTTGACGATGATGGGAGGATCCCCGGAAAGAGAGGCGGAAGAGATGCGGGGGCGCTGCCCCCGCGCCCCCGGAGTATTTGCGCCAAGATGAAGGATCAGCCGGCGAGCAGGCGGCTGACCATTTCGCCGGTGTCGCGGCTGAGGGGCTCGCTGGAGCCGATACGCTCGAGCGCGGCGCGGATGCGGGCCCGGCGGACGGGATCGTAGCGCTTCCAGGTGGCATATGCGGTTGTCATGCGGGCGGTTGTCTGGGGGTTGAGGGGATCGAGGCGGATCAGCCAGTCGGCCAGCAGATCATAGGCCGCGCCGCTTTCGTGATGGAAGCCC
>JALVEX010000046.1 GCA_027030435.1 Paracoccaceae bacterium | reverse complement strand
ACGGGAAATTCCGCAAGATCATTGGCAAGCGCCCAGAGCACCAGGCGCAGGCGCGTGGGCGCGGGCTTCAGGAGCAGAGGGAAAAAGATGGTGTACTGGCCAAAGCGCACCCCGTGCTTGCGCAGGAGCGCGCGCATGTCCTGATCAAGCTCCTTCACCTCTGCCGCCACCTCTTCGCGCGGCAGGATCCCGAGCGCCTCGACAAGCCGGAAGGCGAAGCCGCGGGCAAGGCCCGTCAGCGCCTCGTCGCGTTGCATGGCCAGGAGCGGCTCGAAAAGCGCCGCGATCCTGCGATCGATGAAATGCTGCAGGCGGCGCTGCACCTTTTCGGCCACCTCCGGCCCGGCCTCCTCATCCACGAAGGCCACGACGCCCGGCTTCAGCGCCTCGGGGCCCTTCACCAGCTTGCCCACGGCATGTTCGCCCCACATCAGCCCGCCCTGATCGGTGAAATCGATCTCCGAGTCGGGGGCGTTGTAGAAGCGATCGGCGCGCAGGCTGAATTCCGGCTTCAGCGCGTCATAACTCGCCTGGCGCAGGGTCTTCGCCTCCTGCGGGCCTGCCGCCTTGTCCTCGATGAAGCGGAAGCCCTCGAGCCGCCCCACATGCTGATCCTCGACGCTCACTTCGCCGGTTTCGCTCACCCTGGCCACGAGGCCCTCCTTCTGCTTCAACCGGCGCATCAGAACGCTGGTGCGCCGGTCAACGAATCTCTTCGTCAGCGCGCCGTGCAGCGCATCCGACAGGCGGTCTTCTACATTGCGGGTCTCGCCGCGCCAATGATTTTCGTCATCCACCCAGCCCCTGCGCTGGGCAACATATGTCCAGGTGCGGATGAAGGCGAGGCGGCGCGAGAGGATATCGATATCGCCCTCGGTGCGATCGATGCGCCGCACCTGGCGCGCGAGCCAGTCATCGGGCACCCGGCCCTCCTCCTGCAGGAAGGTGAAGATGCGCGCCAGAAGGGCGGCGTGCTCGCCGGGGGAAATGCCGCGGAAATCCGGGATGCGGCAGACATCCCACAGCCGCTGCACATCCCCCGGCCCGGCCACGCGATCGCGCATCTCGGGCATGGCCGAGAGGAGGCGCAGGGCCTGGAGATCATCCGCCTCGCGCCCGCGCTCAAGGCGGGGATCTTCCGGCGCGGCCTCGAGCGAGGCGATCAGCGCCTCGGGGCTGGCGAAACGAAGCGCCCGGCTGCGCCACTGGAGCTTGCGGATCGGGGCGAAACGGTGCCCCTCGATGGCGGCTGCCAGCGCGGGATCTAGGGGGGCGGCCTCGCCCGTCACCCCGAAGGTGCCGGGGCGCGTGTGGCGCCCCGCGCGCCCGGCGATCTGGCCGATCTCATGGGGCAGGAGCGCGCGCATCCGCCGGCCGTCGAATTTCGCGAGCGCGGAAAAGGCCACGTGATCGATATCGAGGTTGAGCCCCATGCCGATCGCGTCCGTGGCCACGAGGTAATCCACCTCGCCGCTCTGATACATCGCCACCTGGGCATTGCGCGTGCGCGGGCTGAGCGCCCCCGTCACCACCGCCGCGCCGCCCTTCTGGCGGCGGATCAGCTCGGCCACCGCATAGAGATTTTCCACCGAGAACCCCACGATCGCCGCCCGCCCCGGCATGCGGCTGATCTTGCGCGCGCCCGTATAGGAAAGATCCGAGAGGCGCTCGGCTTCGTGAAACCGGGCCTCGGGCACGAGATCGGCGATGGCGCCGCGCATGGTGGCCGCGCCGAGAAATTCCGTCTCGAGGCGGCCGCGCGCGTGCAGCAGGCGATCGGTGAACACATGCCCGCGCTCGGGATCGGCGCAAAGCTGGATTTCGTCGATGGCGAGATAATCCGCGCCGATATCGGCGGGCATGGCCTCCACCGTGCAGGCCCAGTAGCGCGCGCCGGGTGGCACGATGCGCTCCTCGCCCGTCACCAGCGCCACCGCCCCCCTGCCCCGCTTCTCGCACAGGCGCTCATAGACCTCGCGCGCCAGCAGGCGCAGCGGCAGGCCGATGATCCCGCTCCTGTGGGCGATCATGCGCTCGATGGCGTGATGGGTCTTGCCTGTATTGGTGGGGCCGAGCACGGCCGCGATGCGCCCGCCCGCGCGCGCGCCACGGCCACCGCCACCCACACCCCCCTGCCGGCGCACCGGGCCACGGGCACGCCCCGGAGAAGATATCCCTTCGCCTGTCATCCGATCCCCCGGGATATGTCAGAGCGCCTCGCCCTCGACCTTGCGCGAAAGCCGCTTCACCGCCTCGAGCGCCTCGGGCTTGTGCGGATGGATCTCCAGCACCCGGCGCAGCACCACCAGCGCCTCTTCCTCCCGCCCCGTTTCCTCGAGGATCGCGGCAAGGCCGGAGAGGGCGCCGAAATGGCGGGGATTGAGGGCAAGGGTCCTGCGGATGTCGGCCAGGGCGGGGCCGTATCTGCCGAGCCGGTAGAAGGCGAGCGCACGGGTATCATAGCCTTCGGCGAAATCAGGCGCGTGATCGATGAGGGCCGTCAGGTGCTCCACCGCCGCCACGTAATCGCCCGCATCGATCGCATCCTGCCCGCGCTTCAGAAGCAGATCCATCGCCGCCGAGCCGGAGCGCGCCCAGGTATTCCAGAGCCTGTCTTCTATCGGCTTCCATTCGTTTTCGCCCGCCCGCGCGAGCTCGTCGAGCAGCTGATCGGCCTCGCTCGGCTCACCCGCCGGCAGCGGTGCGGGTATGGAAAACCATACTGTTGCCAGAGCTGCCGCAACGATATGTTTGAGTATATTTCGGATATTGCCCATAACGGGGGCGATTGTAACCGGCCCGGCAGGGAAAGCCAGCCCCTGCGGGTCACATTTTCGCGGAGGAACGGAAGATGAGCGAAGTGATCGATGCGGCCGTGGAGGCGCTCAGCGGCAAGATCCAGGGCGGTTTTGACGGCACGGCGAAATTCGTGATCGAAGGCGAAGGCGCGATCGTGATCGATTCCGAAGGTGTGCGCGCCGCGGATGAGGATGCCGAGGCCGATGTTACCCTCACCGCCGCCGCCGACGTGTTCCAGGCGATCCTCTCGGGCGAGACCAACCCGACCGCCGCCTTCATGTCGGGCCAGCTCAGGGTGGACGGCGACATGGGCCAGGCGATGAAGCTCGGCAGCGCGCTCACCTGATCGCGGCAGATGCAGTTCGAGCCCGCGCCATTCTTCGAAGAAATCACCACCGCCCCCCCGGGCGGCACCGTTTTCTGGCGCCGGGCCGAAGATGGCGTGCGCCTGCGCCTCGGCGCATGGCCGGCGGCCGAGGGCATGCCCCCCGCCGGCACGATCCTGCTCCTCAACGGGCGCACGGAATATCTCGAGAAATACGGCCGCACGATCGGCGATTTCACCACCCGCGGATACGCCGTGATCTCGCTCGACTGGCGCGGCCAGGGCCTCTCCGATCGCCTGCTCGACGATCCCTTCATCGGCCATGTGGAGGATTTCGCCGATTACCAGCGCGACATGGCCGAACTCACCGCCGCCGCGCGCGCGCTCGATCTTCCCCGGCCCTGGTTCGTGATCGGCCATTCCATGGGCGGCGCGATCGGCCTGCGCGCGCTCCATGAGGGGCTCGAAGCCAGCGCCGCCGCCTTCTCCGCCCCGATGTGGGGGATCCGCTTCACCCCCTGGCAAAAGCCCTTCGTGGGGCTGATCGCACAGGCCGCCCGCATCCCCGCCATCGCCCGCCTCTATGCGCCCGGCACGGGCCCCGCCTCCTATGTGGCCACCGCCCCCTTCGAAGACAATCTCCTCACCACGGATCCGGAGATGTTCGCGATGATGAAGCGCCAGGCCGCGGCCCGCCCGGAATTCGCGCTCGGCGGCCCGAGCCTCGGCTGGCTGCATGCCGCGCTCGAAGAAACCCGCGCCCTTGGCGCCCTCGCCCCCCCCGCCCTGCCCGCGCTCACCTTCCTTGGCACCAACGAGCGCATCGTCGATGTGAAATCCGTCACCGATCTCGTGCAGCGCTGGCCCGAAGCCCGGCTCGACATGATCCCCGGCGCCGAGCACGAAGTGCTGATGGAAACGGAAAAGACCCGCAACCACGTGCACCAGATGATCGACGATCTCTTCCGCGACAGCGCCAAACTCCCCGCACGCAAAACCGCCTGATCATCACTGGTCCATAATTATCCCCGGGGGTGCGGGGCGGGGGCCGTAAGAATGTGAGGCGGCCCCCGCTTTTCGCCCCATTCGTGCAATCCCCAATGGCCGGACAGTCACCAGACCGCCCTTGAGGCCGGGCGCCTGCGGGCCTATGTCTGGGGGCAGCACGCAATCACGAGGAAAAGCCATGCTCCATTCCCTGCCCCGCCCCCTCCATGACGCCAACGCAACCGGCGGCGAGGAGGCGCTCGGCGATCTCCCCGAATGGGATCTCACCGATCTCTACCCCGCCCCCGATGATCCCCGCATTGCCGCCGACATGGACTGGCTCGAAACCGCCTGCGCCAAATTTGCCGAGGATTACGAGGGCAAGCTCGCCGGGCTCGACGGCGCGGGGATGCTGCAGTGCATCCGCGATTACGAGGCGATCCAGAACCGGGGCGGGCGGCTGATGTCCTACGCGGGGCTGCGCTATTACCAGAATACGGTCGATGCGGAGCGCGCGCAGTTCATGCAGAACCTGCAGGAGAAGGTCACCGATTTCACCGCGCCGCTGGTGTTCTTCTCGCTCGAGATCAACCGCATCGAGGATGCGAAGCTCGAGGCGATGCTGGCCGAAAACGCCGATCTCGCCCGCTACCGCCCGGTGTTCGAGAATCTGCGCAAGATGAAGCCCTACCAGCTTTCCGACGAGCTGGAGAAATTCCTCCATGATCTGAGCGCGGTGGGCGCGAGCGCCTGGAACAAGCTGTTTGACGAAACCATCGCCGGCCTCACCTTCGAGGTGGAGGGCGAAACCCTCAATCTCGAGGCCACGCTCAACCTCTTCACCGATCACGACCGCAAGAAGCGCGAAGCGGCGGCGCATGCGCTCGCCGATGTGCTCGGAGGCGAGATCAAGCTCTTTGCCCGCGTCCACAACACGCTCGCCAAGGAAAAGGCGATCGAGGATCAGTGGCGCGGCTTCGAAACCCCGCAGATGAGCCGCCACCTCGCCAATCAGGTGGAACCCGAGGTGGTGGAGGCGCTGAGGAACGCGGTGGTGGCCGCCTACCCGCGGCTTTCGCACCGCTACTATGCGCTGAAGGCGAAGTGGCTCGGCCTCGAACGGCTGGAAATCTGGGATCGCAACGCCCCGCTGCCGCTCGAAAAGCCGCGCACGATCCCCTGGGACGAAGCGAAAAGCCTCGTTCTCGGGGCCT
>JALVEX010000045.1 GCA_027030435.1 Paracoccaceae bacterium | reverse complement strand
GGATGCGGGCATTCAGCACCGGCGCCTCGAGGCGCGGATTGGTGCCGATCAGATGGATCCTCTTCGCGCTGTCGATATCCTCGATGCTCGCAGTGCCCACATAGGCCGAGCGGTTGCCCGCGGGAAGCTTCGCGCCGTCCACCCGGCATTCCACGCTGCCGCCGAGCCCCTCGATCAGCTCCTTGAGCGAAAACGCCGCCTCCACCGGCGCGAGATCGCCGATGACCCCGGCCACCTTCCGCGCGCCCCCGAGTGCGGCCGCGGCCGCGGCGAGCGCCTCGGGCCATTCCACGGGCTCGAGCCGGCCGCCCTTGCGCAGATAGGGGCGATCGAGCCGCTGGCGGCGCAGGCCATCCCAGACGAAGCGGGTCTTGTCGGAGATCCACTCCTCGTTCACCCCGGCATGTTCGCGCGGCAGGATGCGCTTCACCACCCGCCCGCGCACATCCACGCGGATGTTGGAGCCAAGGGCGTCCATCACGTCGATGGTTTCGGTCTTGGTGAGTTCCCAGGGGCGGGCCGAGAAGGCATAGGGCTTGTTGGTGAGCGCGCCCACGGGGCAGAGATCGATGATGTTGCCCTGAAGGTTGCTGTCGAGCGTGGCGCCGAGATAGGTGGTGATCTCGGCATCCTCCCCGCGCCCCGTCTGGCCCATCACCTGGAGGCCGGCGACCTCGGTCGTGAAGCGCACGCATCGGGTGCAGGAGATGCAGCGGGTCATGGTGGTGGCCACGAGAGGGCCGAGATCGAGATCCTCGGCCGCGCGCTTGGGCTCGCGGTAGCGGGAGAAATCCACGCCATAGGCCATCGCCTGATCCTGAAGATCGCACTCGCCCCCCTGATCGCAGATCGGGCAATCGAGCGGGTGGTTGATGAGCAGGAATTCCATCACCCCCTCGCGCGCCTTCTTCACCATCGGGCTGTTGGTGCGCACCTCGGGGGGCTGGCCCTCGGGGCCGGGGCGCAGATCGCGCACCTGCATCGCGCAGCTGGCGGCGGGCTTGGGCGGACCGCCGACGATTTCCACCAGGCACATCCGGCAGTTGCCGGCGATCGACAGGCGCTCGTGATAGCAGAAGCGCGGGATCTCGATCCCCGCCACTTCCGCCGCCTGGATCAGGGTCAGCGCCCCGTCCACCTCGATTTCCCTGCCATCAATGATGATCTTGCGTGTGTCGCTCATGCGCATGTTCCATCGATTTGCCAGGCATCGGGCACAGCCCATGACCGGCGTTTGATCCTGGTAATCCTCATCTCCCTGCCGCGATGGGCCGCGCGGCAGAATTCCGCTCCCTTCCTGCGCGCCAGCGCCCGGGCGCCGGGCTCGGGGATGCTGTTCGGTGCAACGAAGACGCTGAAGCTCTGCCGCCCCTCGATGAAGAACAGCGAAACCTCCGGCGCCTCCGGCGTTGCCCGGCCTGCGCGCGGCGGCGCGGGCGCAAGGGTGCAGCCCGCCAGGGTGCCGAGCCCGGCCATCAGCGATATGAGCGCCTGCCCCCTCACCTGTGGCTCCTCAGCAATTGCCCGATCAGGCTCTTTCGCGCGATCTCTTCCTCGCCAAGCCGGCAGTAGCTCTCCGCATCCCCCGGCTTCACGCCGCGCGCGGCCATGTAATCGGCCGCCATCTTCTTCACCCGCGCCTTCTCCTTCGGATCCTTCAGGAAGGCCTTCACCTCGTCGCGCTCATAGCCCTTGCGGATCGCATATTGCTTGAGCGCCTCGAGCTTGCGCCAGACGGTGAAATAGCGCGGCGAGATGGTGGGGCAGTGCTTGCGGATTTCGTCGCCCACGACGCCGGCCATGAGCGACTGGTTGATGTGCTTCTCCTCCGGCAGCGGCACCTTGGCCGCGGCGACCGCGGCGGGGGCCATCAGGAAGACGAGCACGGCTGTGATATATCTCTTTGCATGGATCATGAGATTTCTCCTTTCGTGAGAAAGGAGATGGGCGCGCGAGGAGCCGTTATGCAATAGCGGCAGCGGCAGAGCGGCTGTTATCGGATAACAGCCCGCGCCGCACCCCCTGCCGGCCGCCGTGATGATATGTGCGCCCCTGCGCCTCATGCCCGCCTACTCCGCCGCAACCGCGCTCACGCGGCCCGTTTTCTGCGCCTTGATGCGATCCTCGATCTCGTCGCGGAAATGGCGGATCAGGCCCTGGATCGGCCAGGCGGCGGCATCGCCGAGCGCGCAGATGGTGTGGCCCTCCACCTGTTTGGAGACATCGAGGAGCATGTCGATCTCCTCAACCTCCGCCTCGCCGCGCACCAGGCGATCCATCACCCGCATCATCCAGCCCGTGCCCTCGCGGCACGGGGTGCACTGGCCGCAGCTTTCATGCTTGTAGAACTTGCTGAGGCGCCAGATCGCCTTGATCACGTCGGTGCTCTGATCCATCACGATCACCGCCGCGGTGCCGAGCCCCGAGCGCTGCTCGCGCAGCCAGTCGAAATCCATGATCGCCTCCTCGGCGATCTCGGCCGGCAGCAGCGGCACCGAGGAGCCCCCCGGGATCACCGCCTTCAGATTCTTCCAGCCGCCGCGGATGCCGCCGCAGTGGCGGTCGATCAGTTCCTTCAGCGGGATCGACATCGCCTCTTCCACCACGCAAGGCGCGTTCACATGGCCGGAGATGGCGAAGAGCTTGGTGCCGGTGTTGTTGGGCCGCCCGATGGAGGCGAACCAGCTCGCGCCCCGGCGCAGGATGGTGGGCACGACGGCGATGGATTCCACGTTGTTGACCGTGGTCGGGCAGCCGTAGAGCCCGGCCCCGGCGGGGAACGGCGGCTTCATGCGCGGCATTCCCTTCTTGCCCTCGAGGCTCTCGAGAAGCGCCGTTTCCTCGCCGCAGATATAGGCCCCCGCGCCGTGGCTGACGAAGAGATCGAAATCCCAGCCCGAACCGGCGGCATCGGGCCCCAGAAGCCCGGCCTCATAGGCTTCATTGATCGCCGTTTGCAGCGCCTCGCGCTCGCGGATGAATTCGCCGCGGATGTAGATATGGGCCACATGCGCGCCCATGGCAAAGCCCGCCAGCAGCGCCCCCTCGATCAGGGTGTGGGGATCATGGCGCATGATCTCGCGATCCTTGCAGGTGCCGGGCTCGGATTCATCGGCGTTGATCACCAGATAGGAGGGGCGGCCATCGCTTTCCTTCGGCATGAAGGACCACTTCAGCCCCGTGGGGAAGCCCGCGCCGCCGCGTCCGCGAAGGCCGCTGTCCTTCACCTCCTGGATGATCCAGTCGGCCCCCTTCCGGATCAACCCCGCCGTGCCATCCCAGGCGCCGCGCTTCATCGCGCCCCTGAGGGAGCGATCGCCCATGCCGTAGAGATTGGTGAAGATGCGGTCCTTGTCATCGAGCATCGAAGTCATTCTCCCCTGTCCTGGCGCAGGGCATTGCGCCTCCGCCAGATCTGAAACGTGACGGCCATAGCCCAGACGAAGCCGGCAAGCGCGGCGAGATCGAACAGGATGGCAAAGCGCGGCGCGAGGCCGAGCCGGCCGCCGAGCCACTGAGCCCCGACCCAGAGGATCATGGTGGCGATCAGCACGATCGCGACCAGCCGCGCGCGGCGCGCCAGCAGCATTTCAGCTTCCTTGTCTGCCATCCTGCCCTGCATTGTCACTCCTTGTAGACCTTGCCCTTTTTCACCCGGTTGGCGAATTCGGTGGAACCGCCCCCGGCCAGGGTCCTGGCCTGTTTGACCCATTCATCGCGCTCGATCCGGCCCTTGAAGCCCTCGAGGTGTGAATCCACCCACTCGACCTCCTTCTTGCGCCAGCTTGCAATCTGATCGAAATGCCAGACCCCGAGTTCGTTCAGGAGCTTCTCGAGCTTGGGGCCGATGCCCTTGATCATCTTCAGATCATCCGCCTTGCCGCTGCGCGGCGCCTTCAGAAGCTCGGGCTTGCCATCTGGCGCAACAGGCCGGCGCTCGGCGCTTTTCGCGGCCGGTTTCTTCACTTCGCCGGCCTTGGGCTCGGCCTTCTCCGCCGGTGTCTCTTCGGCCACAGAGGCCGCGCCACTATCCGTCGCGCCGGCATCCGCCTCATCGGGGCGCATGCGATGGACAAGCGTTGTCAGATCCGGCTTGGTGGCGAGCGATTCATCCTCGATCAGATCGATCTCGGCCAGATGCTCGGGCGCCACCCTGATCTCCTCCTCCGCAGGCGCGGCATCGGTATGATGCCCCTCGGGCATGCCGGTGCAGAAGGCGCGCTGCAGGAGCCAGGCGATCACCACCATCAGCACCAGCGCGATGATGATCGAAAGGATGTTGGACATCCCGTAAAGCCGTGCCAGGATCAGCCCGGCGGCGAGTGCGAAAAGCGCGCCCGCGATCCAGCACATGTTGGTGCAGGAAAACAGACCTCCGTTTCTCTGATTGCTCATGATGAATATCCCTGTTGCTGTTGCGTTTCACTACCCTCAGGCACGCGCGCGCCCGGTCCGCCCGAGGGCAGCCGGCTTCCTGTTATCGTTATCGCACGCACCATACTCTTCACCTCATCTCCCATGATCTTTCATGAGCGGCTCAGTAAACGCCGCCTTTCTTTACCTTTTTCGAAAATTCCGTCTCGCCTCCCTTGGCAAGCACCTTCGCCTGCTTCACCCATTCATCACGGCTCACGCGGCCCTTGAATCCCTCAAGATGCGAGTCCACCCATTCCACCTCCTTCTTGCGCCAGGAGGCGATCTGATCGAAATGGAACACCCCGAGCTTGTGCAGCAGTGCTTCAAGTTTCGGGCCTACGCCCTTGATCTGCTTGAGATCATCCGCCTTGCCGCCGCGGGGTTTCTGCAACAGTTCGGGCTTTCCATCGGGCGCAACGGGCCTGCGGGCAGGTTTCTTCGCCGGTTTCGCGGCAGGTTTTGCAGCGGATTCCGCGGCAGGACGGGAGGCCGGTTTCGCGTCAGGTTTCGAAGCGCTTTTCGCAGCCGGTTTCGCCGCCTTCTTCTTCGCCGCCTTGCCGGCCTTGCGGGCATCGAGCCAGGGCGTCAGGATCGGGGCCTCGGTGCCGTCGATCCGCTTCACCGTATCGCCGAGCGCCAGCGCCCGCTCGACGCTCGCATTATGCGGGGATACCGGCTTTTCATATTGCTTCAGGCTGGTGAGCCCCGTGCGCGGCTCCGCGGCGTAGCGGCCGTTCTGCGGCCCGGGCACGGGCACCTTGCCGGCGGCCAGTTCGTCGATGATCTCGGCGAGCCGCTCGGCCGTCAGATCCTCGTAGTAATCCTTGCCGATCTGGGCCATGGGCGCGTTGGTGCAGGCGCCGAGGCACTCGACCTCCTCCCAGCTGAACTTGCCATCTGCCGAAAGCTGGTGCGGCTCCG
>JALVEX010000044.1 GCA_027030435.1 Paracoccaceae bacterium | reverse complement strand
AATATGCACTTGGCCGCCTGTTCATCCGTGGCGAGGCCGGGGCCGGGCTGGTGGCGCTGTTCTGGGCCGCGCTCGGGGCGAGCGTGATGATCAAGGGGCCGGTGGGGCCGATGGTGACGGGTTTCACCATCCTGGCGCTGATTGCCCTCACGCGCAGCACACGCTGGCTCGCGCCGCTGTTCAGGCTTTGGGGCGTCGCGCTCTTCCTCGCCATTTCCCTGCCCTGGTATGTGCTGATCCATCTCAGGGCCGGCGATCTCTTCTGGCAGGAAAGCCTCGGCCGTGACATGGCGGCAAAGCTCGCCAGCGCCCAGGAGAGCCACGGCGCGCCGCCCGGCAGCTACCTCCTCGCCTTCTGGGCCACCTTCTTCCCGGGCTCCGTATTCCTCATCCCCGTGCTCGGGCGCATCTGGCGGATGCGGCGGGATCGGGCGGTGATGTTTCTCATCGCCTGGATCCTGCCCACCTGGATCCTGTTCGAGATGGTGCCGACAAAGCTCGTCCACTACGTGTTGCCCACCTATCCGGCAATCGCCCTCCTGATCGGGCTTGGCTGGGCGCGCGAAGCCATGCCCGCCCCCGGCAGGGGGGCGCGTATCATCATGCTGGCGCTGCTGCTGATCCCGCTCCTGCTGATCGGGGCGATTGCCCTGGAAGCCCCGAAATACGGCGGGCGGCCCTTCACGCTCTGGGCATCGCTCGCGGCCCTTCTGCTGCTCGTGCCCTTCAGCGCCATGCTGATCTGGCGCGCCAGGCTCTGGCGTGCCTTGCTGCTCGCTCCCGCCCTTTCGCTTGCCCTTTCGATCGGCATCTACCCGACGCTTGCCCGCCTGCCCGGCCTCTGGCCGGGGAAGGCCGCCGCCGGGATCATCAACGGCTACGAGGCCTGCCCTTCCCCAAGCCTGGCTGCTTATGGCTATCACGAGGCTTCGCTGATGTTTCTGACCGACAGCCGCCTGAAGCACGCTCCCGCCCCGGAAGCGATCAATCCCGATTGCGCGGTGGTGGTGGTGGAAGAACGCGCCGAGCCGGGCTGGCAAAAGGTGGCGGCGGAGCTTGGCGTGGATTTCCGCGCGCTCGGCCGGGCCGAGGGGCTCAATCTGGCCACCGGCAAGCCCGTGCGCCTCACGATCTATGCCCGCCCCTGATTCCGTCCGCCCTGACGGGGCTTGCCTGCGGGCGTGTTTTGGCGTCATCTTGCCGGCAAAAGGGGAGGAGCAATGATGCGGCTTGAGGGTAAGACGGCAATCGTGACAGGCGCGGGATCGGGCTTTGGCGCAGGGATCGCGCGCAAGTTCGCGGATGAAGGCGCGAAGGTGATGGTGGCTGACATCAACGCGGACGCGGCGCGCGCGGTTGCCGATGAGATCGGCGGGATCGCGCAGGAGGTGGATGTATCGCAAGGGGATAGCGTCGGCGAGATGGCGCGGGCCGCGATGGACGCCTTCGGGCGGATCGATATACTCGTGAACAACGCCGGCATCACCCATCTGCCCGCGCCGCTTGAAGAGGTGAGCGAGGCGGATTTCGACCGGGTGCTCGCGGTGAACGTGAAATCCGTCTATCTGACGGCGCGCGAGATCGTGCCGCTCATGAAGGAAGCGGGCAGGGGGGCGATCCTCAACGTGGCCTCGACGGCCGGGGTTTCGCCGCGCCCGCGCCTCAACTGGTATAATGCCTCGAAGGGCTGGATGATCACCGCCACCAAGGCGATGGCGGTTGAGCTTGCGCCCTTCGCGATCCGGGTGAATGCGATCAACCCGGTTGCCGGGGAAACCCCGCTGCTGAAAAGCTTCATGGGGGAGGACACGCCGGAAATGCGGGCGAAATTCCTGGCGACGATCCCATTGGGGCGCTTTTCCACCCCCGAGGACATGGGCAATGCGGCGGCCTTCCTGTGTTCGGACGAGGCGAGCATGATCACCGGGGTGGCGCTCGAGGTGGACGGGGGCCGCTGCATCTGACCGCTGCCCGGGGGCGCTGCCCCCGGACCCCCGGAGTATTTCCGCCAAGATGAAGGAAGCGAGATGAAACCCGGAAAACGCAATCTGATAACCGATGTCGCGGGGCTGGTGGTGGGCAACGGTTCCGATGCGGTGTTGAAAAGCGGAGTGACCGTGCTGCTTGGCGAACGCCCCTTTGTGGCCGGGGTGCATGTGATGGGAGGGGCGCCGGGCACGCGGGAGGTGGCGCTTCTTGCGCCCGACAAGCTGGTGCAGGAGGTGGATGCGCTGGTGCTTTCCGGGGGATCGGCCTTCGGGCTCGACGCGGCTTCGGGCGTTGCGGATGGATTGCGGGAGCAGGGCCGCGGGTTTGACGTGGGCGGGCAGAAAGTGCCGATCGTGCCCGGGGCGATCCTGTTTGATCTCCTGAACGGAGGGGCGAAAGATTGGCAGAAAAATCCTTACGGGCCAATGGGCAGGGCGGCGCTTGAAGCGGCAGCGGCGGATTTCGCGCTCGGCACTGCAGGAGCCGGCACCGGGGCCTTCACGGAGGGGCTGAAGGGCGGGCTTGGCTCGGCTTCGCTGGTGCTTGAATGCGGTGTAACGGTGGGTGCGTTGGTGGCGGTGAATGCGCTGGGGGCGGTTTGCGTGGGCGATGGTCCGCATTTCTGGGCCGCGCCTTTCGAGATGGAAGCGGAGTTCGGCGGGCTCGGGCCGGCGCCGGCGGGGGCATTCGATGCCACGGCCGAGCCCCATCCCGAGCGCCGCCTCGGCGAGGCCACGACGATCGCCATCGTGGCCACCGATGCCGCGCTCACCAAGGCGGAGGCCACGCGGATGGCCGTGGCCGCGCATGACGGCATGGCGCGCGCCATCGTGCCGAGCCACACGCCGATGGATGGCGATCTAGTGTTTGCGGTAGCGACAGGCGAGAGGGAACTGCCCGATCCGGTGTTCGATCCGTTGCGGCTTGGCCATGCGGCGGCCGTTTGCCTTGCCCGCGCTATTGCAAGAGGCGTTTACGAGGCAACGCCAGCCCCGGGAGATCCGCTGCCCACATGGCGGCAGAAATTTGGGGAATGACGCGCGCCCGACGTGGCCGATCAGCCCCCGAGCAGTGCCTGCATCAATGGGCTTTCGGGATCGCAGAGATCATCTATCACGTTGAAATGGTGGCGCTTCGGGGCAATCGACAGCGGAGCGCTCCAACCCTGCGCCAGGGCCTTGGCCTGTTCGAGGAAGGCCGGGCGTTCTTCCTCGCCGACCCACACATGCAGCGGCACGGGGCGGCGCGAGCGGCGCAGAAGCGGGCTTTCGGCTTCGGCCTCGGCGAGCGTCAGTCCGAGATCCTCGTTGATCCGCGTGCGCAGGAGCGGGCGCAGATCGCCCAATGGCGAGATCGCCACCGCACGGGCGAGCCGCCCCACCACATCGCGCGAAAGCCGCACATCGCGGCACAGCATCCGCGCCACGAGATGGCCTCCGGCGGAGTGCCCGGCCAGATGAATGGGGCCCGACACCTCGCCGGCCACAGCCTCGAGCGCAGCGGCGATTTCCCGGGTTATCGCGCTGATGCGGGCTGCGGGCGCAAGGGTGTATGATGGGATGGCAACCGCGTAACCCGACGCCACGGCCCCGGCCGCGAGATGCGACCAGTCTTCGCGCCCGAAGGCCCGCCAGTAACCCCCATGCACGAACATGACCAATCCCTGAGCTTCCCCTTCCGGCAGGAAGAGATCGAAGCGCTGGCGTTCGCCCGGGCCATAGGGCAGGTTGAGCCGCGCCCGCCCGGCCGCCGCGCGCGCCATGCGCCATTCATGCGCCGCCCCGCGCCAGCGCGCCGGGTAGCTTTCGGCGCCGGGAATATGCGCCGCATTTGCATAGGCATCGTCGAGATCCGCAATCCCGAGCATTTCGTCAACCATCTCCAGGCCTCCCTCTGGACAATCCCCCAAGGCCGTGATCAGCCTAGGGTGAAATGAATCTTCCGGAGGATGATAGCATGGCAAAGCCGGCAACCAAACTGAAAGACATCCTGAAGGATCCCTCCCTGATCGCCACCAAGGCCTATGTGGGCGGCGAGTGGATCGATGCGGACGATGGCGCGACATTCCCGGTGATCAACCCGGCGCGCGGCGAGGTGATCTGCGAGGTGGCCGATCTCGGGCGCGGCGAGGTGGCGCGTGCGATCGATGCGGCTGACAAGGCGCAGAAGGAATGGCAGCAGCGCACTGCCAAGGAGCGCGCCAACATCCTGCGCGCGTGGTTCAACCTGATGATGGAAAACCAGGCCGATCTCGCGGCGATCCTCACCGCCGAGATGGGCAAGCCCCTGCCCGAGGCCATGGGCGAGATCGCCTATGGCGCAAGCTTCATCGAATGGTTCGCGGAAGAGGGCAAGCGGCTTTATGGCGAAACCATCCCCGGCCACCAGCCCGACAAGCGCCTGATGGTGATCCGCCAGCCGATCGGGGTGGCGGGCTCGATCACGCCCTGGAATTTCCCCAATGCCATGATCACCCGCAAGGCCGGCCCCGCGCTTGCCGCCGGCTGCGGCTTCGTGGCGCGCCCGGCCTCCGAAACGCCCCTCTCGGCCCTGGCGCTCGCGGTGCTGGCCGAGCGCGCCGGCATCCCGGGCGGGCTCTTCGCGGTGGTGCCTTCCACGAAAGCCGCCGACATCGGCCGTGAATTCTGCGAAAACCCGACCGTGCGAAAGATCACCTTCACCGGCTCCACGGAAGTGGGCCGCATCCTCCTGCGCCAGGCGGCCGATCAGGTGAAGAAATGCTCGATGGAGCTTGGCGGCAACGCGCCCTTCATCGTGTTCGACGATGCCGATCTCGATGCCGCCGTGGAAGGCGCCATCGCCTGCAAGTATCGCAACAACGGGCAGACCTGCGTCTGCGCCAACCGCATCTATGTGCAGGAGGGAGTCTATGATGCCTTTGCCGAGAAATTCGCCGCGGCGGTGGCGAAGCTCGAGGTGGGCGACGGGCTCGAGGAAGGCACGGCGCTCGGCCCCCTGATCAGCGAGGATGCCCTCGCCAAGGTCGAGGAGCACCTGAAGGACGCGCTCTCCAAGGGTGCGGAAGTGAAGCTCGGCGGCAAGCGCCATGCGCTCGGCGGCCTCTTCTTCGAGCCCACGATCGTGACAGGCGCCACCTGCGACATGGCCTTCGCGAAGGACGAAACCTTTGGCCCCCTCGCGCCCCTCTTCCGCTTCCGCGATGAGGATGAGGTGATCGCCATGGCAAACGATACCATCTATGGCCTTGCCTCCTATTTCTACGCGCGGGATCTCTCGCGCGTCTACAAGGTGGCGGAGGCGCTGGAATACGGGATCGTCGGCATCAACACCGGCATCATCTCGACAGAGGTCGCCCCCTTCGGCGGCT
>JALVEX010000043.1 GCA_027030435.1 Paracoccaceae bacterium | reverse complement strand
GAGCGTGGTATCCGTGGTGAGGCGCGAAAGCACCTCGCCCGTCATGATCCTTTCGTAGAAGGCGGGGCTGAGCTTGATGACGCGATCGAACACCGCCTCGCGTATATCGGCAACCACCCGCTCGCCCAGCCGGGTGACGAAATAATAGCGCAGCCCGGTGCCGATCGCCAGAAGCGCCGCCACGCCGAGCGCCGCCCCGAAATACTGATCGAGAAGCGATGTATCGCCGGCATTGAAGCCATCCACCACCCGGCGCACCGCCATCGGCAGGATGAGCGAGAGCGATGCGGTAAGGACGAGCGCCAGCAGCGAAAGGATAACAAGCCCCCGATAGGGCCTCAGGAATGGCGCAAGCCCCCGCAGCCCCCCCACGGATTTCGCCTTCGGGCGATCCTCATCCACATCTGCCGCGCGCCTGGCCATTCTTTGAATTCCCTTGCTGTGATGCAGGCTTGATAGGGGTTTCCCGGCGGCTTCACAAGCGCCGGAAAGCCGCAGGCGATCCGGGCGGCAAGCGGAGAAATCCGCCGCGCTCGGCCAGAGAGCGGGCCTTGCGAAATCGCTTCTGCAAGGATGATGCGGGAAAGATCATGGAGCGGGTGATGGGAATCGAACCCACGTCTTCAGCTTGGAAGGCTGCGGCTCTACCATTGAGCTACACCCGCGTCCGGGGGAAGATATAGGTGAATATCCTCCCCCGATGCAAGCCTCTCGGGAAGACTACCAGCGCCGCTTGGCGGCAATGCCTTCGAATTCGCGCATCAGGCGATCCTTCGCTTCGCCTTCGACGAATTCGAGCCGCGTGCCGTAATCGCGCGCAAGCGCGAAGATGTGATCGCCGAAGTTCAGTTCCTCCACCTCTTCGCAGACTTCCTTCAGCTTCTCGGGATCGGCCGCGAGAAAGCCGAGATCGGGGCATGTCCAGATCCTGGCTTCGAGATCGAAGGGAACCACCAGCGTATCGAGCTGACCGATCTGCAGCGCGTCGATCACCGGCTCCAGCCCCCAGATGCCGGGCTGCTCGCGGATCTCGTCGAGAAGCGCCATCTCGCCCTCGCGCTCGGCCGCTTCCAGCACCGGCTCCACGCGCGCCTTGATATCGGCGATGTTGGGAGCCTTTTCATCCTTCGGGTTGTGGATGCGGGCCACGATCTTCTGGCGCAGATGCTTGGGCAGCACGTTGTAGAAGGGGCCGGTTTCGTCTTCGTCGCCCATGATCACCAGGCGATCGATGTGAAGCGCGCGCAGCGCCTTTTCAAGAAGCCGCGAAAGGCGGACGTAAAGCTTGTGCAGCCATGTGGCCCGCTTCTTCTTGTAGGGATCCTTGGTATCGCCGGCGCGGGTGGGCTCCGTCTTTTCGCGCACCCGGCCGCTCAGGATGAATTCGGCGGCTTCCTTCAGCTCCTTCCAGTCCTCCTCGTCGATCTCCCTGAATACGTCATCGCATTCCTCGATCTCGCCCATGTAAAGCTCGAAGAAGCGCCAGTTGGCGCCGTCGATATGCAGCACGGCGGTGCGCTCGTATTCATCGAGCGCATAGACGAGCGGCATGATGTAGGGCTCGCCCCAGCGTGCCTCGACCCGCCCCTGGCGCAGATCCACCACCGGCAGATCCACCTGCAGATCCACCCGCTCGACGAATGTCTTACCAAGGTGATTCTGCTTGGCAAACAGCGCCATGGTGCGCGCCGCCGGCCGCTCTTCGGCCAGAAGCTCCAGCACCGCATCGTAAAGCGATTCGCGGTGTTCGGTGCGCTTGTGGATCTCGGGAATGTCCTTCAGCGCGTTCTTAACCCGCGTGCGCCAGCCGCCGCCCTTGTTGTCGGGGTTGGCCGGGTTGATATCGGCATAGACGGAAAGCACGGGGGCCTCCAGCGCCGAGAGGTTTTCGATCAGTTCGTTCGTCTGTTTCTGCTTGAGCATCGCTATCCCGTTTCTTTCCTGTGTTTCTTTCGTTACGCTCAGCCGGCGCCGGCATCCTGCCCCGATCGGGCTGCCCGGTTTCGCGCTATCGTTCGTATTTCCGCTTCATTGCGGCCTGCCCTGCATCTAGGCGGGCGGCGGGCCGGTTCAAGGTTTAATGCGAAATTCATCCCTGCGCCATCCCGCGGGCAACCAAAAGGTAAAATTTTGCGTTTGACACGCGCCGCCCTGCTGGCGCTTACTCTGAGGCAACCGGCAGGGAAACCAGGCCATGAAAAGGCTGGCCTGCCGGCCATAAGGAATAAACACCAGGGAGGATATCATGGTGAAAGGATTTCTGAGGAAATTTGCCGCAGGCGCCGCGCTGGCGATGGCAATGGCGTCATCCGCCGCGGCCTATGAATGCATCGCGCCCGCCAATCCGGGCGGGGGCTGGGATTTCACCTGCCGCACCATCGGCAAGATCATGTATGACATCGGCGCCGTGGACAAGCCGATCCAGGTCACCAACATGGCCGGCGGCGGCGGCGGGCTGGCCTATGCGCTGGTGGTCAATGAGCGCAATGACGATCCCGAACTGATCGTTGCCGCCTCATCCGCCACCGCCACGCGGCTCGCACAGAACGCCTATGGCGGGCTCACCGCCGATCAGGTGCGCTTTCTGGGCGCGATCGGCGCCGATCCCGGTATGATCGCGGTGGCGAAGGACAGCCCCTATCAGACGCTGAACGATCTGATCGAGGCGGTGAAGAAGGATCCCTCCTCCGTCACCTTCGCGGGCGGCTCGGCTGCGGGCGGCTTCGATCACCTCAAGGTGCTGATGATGCTCGGGCGCGCCGGCTTCAACGATATCCGCAAGGTGAAATACGTCGGCCTCGATGGCGGCGGCGATGCCATCACCCAGGCGATCGGCGGCCATGTGCAGGCGGTGACGGGCGACATGTCGGAGGTTGTCGGCTTCCTGAAGTCGGGCGACATGCGGGTGCTTGCCGTCTTTACCGAGGATCGCATCCCCGGCTTTGAAGACATCCCCACAGCCAAGGAACAGGGGATCGACGTTGTCGCGGTGAACTGGCGCGGGCTCTATGTGCCGAAAAACATCACCGAGGAGCAGTATCAGACATGGGTCGAGCGGCTGCGCAAGGTTGCCGAATCGGATGAATGGCACGAGGCGATGGCCTCGCACGGGCTCGCCCCCTTCACCCTGCTCGGACATGATTTCGAGGGCTATCTGAAGGGCGTGATCAAGGAGATCGCCGATCTCTCGCGTGAAATCGGCGTGATCCAGTAGGGCCGGAGCGCATCGCAGATGAGCGATCGCATCTTCGCCCTCGCGGTGATCGTGGTGGCGTTGGGGTATATCCTCAGCGCCACCACCATCCAGACAGGCTTCATGCCCGATCCGGTGGGGCCGAAGCTCTTTCCCTACATGATCGGCGGGGCCGCGATCATCGCCGCCATCACGATCCTGATCCGCCCCGATGAAGAGCCCGACTGGCCCGGAGCCGCCACCTTCGGGCGCATCGCGCTCGCGGTCGTCGTGCTGGTGGGCTATGCCTATGCGCTCAAGCCGCTCGGCTTTCTCATCCCAACCGCCATCGCGGCGGGGCTGCTGAGCTATCAGATCCGGCCGGATGCGTGGCGCGCCGCCCTCACCGGGCTTGGCCTTTCGATCGGGCTTTTCGTGATCTTCCGCTTCGGCCTCGGGCTCGGCCTTTTCGGCTTCCCCCGCAGCTGGGGCATTTTCTGAACATCCGGAACACCAGGAACAGGAAAGGGCAGATCAGCGATGGATACGCTTTCCCTCCTTGCCGATGGTTTCGCCATCGCCCTCACCCCCGGCAACCTGATGCTTGCAGTGATCGGCTGCGTGCTCGGCACCATCATCGGCGCGCTGCCGGGGCTTGGGCCCAGCAATGGCGTGGCGATCCTCATTCCGCTGGCCTTCTCGCTCGGCCTTGACGCCACCGCCGCGCTGGTCCTGATGACGGCCGTCTATTACGGGGCGATGTATGGCGGGCGGATCAGTTCGATCCTGCTCAACATCCCCGGCGACGAACCGGCGCTGATGACAACCCTTGACGGCTACCCGATGGCCAGACAGGGCCGCGCGGGCGATGCGCTGGTGCTTTCGGGGGTGGCTTCCTTCGTGGGGGCCTTCCTCGCCACGCTCGGGCTGATGCTGCTTGCGCCGTGGCTTGCGCGGCTCGCCTTCAGGTTCGGCCCGGCGGAGTATTTCGCACTTTACATCCTCGCCTTCAGCACCCTGGGCGGCATCGCCTCGGGCAACCAGGCCAAGGCGCTGATCGCCACCTGCATCGGGCTTGGCATCGCCATGATCGGCCTCGACAACGCCACCGGCATGCCCCGCTTCACCTTCGGCAGCATGCAGATGATGGATGGCATCGATTTTCTGGTGGCGATCGTCGGGCTTTTCGCCGTGACGGAAGTGTTCGTGTTCATCGAAAGCCATGGCCGGGAATCCGCGCTCGGGGTGAAGCTCGGGCGTATCCGCGTCCCCTGGAGCGATATCCGCGCCACCTTCACCACCATGCTGCGCGCCACCGGCATCGGCTTCATCGCCGGCATCCTGCCGGGCGCGGGCGCTTCGCTCGGCAGCTTCCTCGCCTACATGGGCGAAAAGGCCATCGCGAAGGACAAATCCCGCTTCGGCAAGGGCGATCCGCGCGGCATCGCGGCACCCGAGGCGGGCAATAACGCCGCCGCCGGGGGCGCGCTGGTGCCGATGCTGACGCTGGGCGTGCCGGGCTCGGGCACCACGGCGGTGCTGCTCGCGCTCCTGATGACGCTCAACATCACCCCCGGCCCGACGCTTTTCACCGATCGCCCGGATGTTGTCTGGGGGCTCATCGCCTCGCTTCTGATCGCCAATATCGTGCTGCTGGTGCTGAACGTGCCGCTGGTGAAGCTTTTCGTTAAGATCCTGATGGTTCCGCCCTCCGTGCTGCTGCCGGGCGTCACCATGATCTCTTTCGTCGGCATCTATTCGCTCTCGGGCTCGAGCTTCGATCTTCTGATGATGATCGGCTTCGGGGTGATGGGCTATTTCTTCCGCAAGCTCGATGTGCCCACGGTGCCGATCATCCTCGGCATCCTCCTTGGCAACAACATGGAAGACAGCCTGCGCCGCGCCATGGTGATCTCGGGCGGCGACTGGACGTATCTCTTCTCCTCGCCGATCGCCATCGGCCTGTGGATCGCCGCCGCGCTCGGCTTCATGGCGCCGATGTTCCTGCGTGGCGTGCTGAAGCGCCCGCAGGCGATCACCGACTGATGCCAACCCGGGTGCTCATCCCCGGCGGCGCGCTCGGGCTTGGCTTTGACGAAGCGGCTCTCCGGCGCGGCGTCGGCGAAAGGCCCGACATCATCTGCATCGACGGCGGCTCCACCGACAGCGGCCCCCATTACCTC
>JALVEX010000042.1 GCA_027030435.1 Paracoccaceae bacterium | reverse complement strand
CGCCTCCGCCCGAGAGCCTCGAAGAGGTGATCGCCCGCGCGCGCCGGGAAAATACGAGCTTCGAGGCCCCGGCTCCCGGCCCCGCCCGTTTCGCCCCCGGGGATCGCGTGCGCGCCGTCACCGATCCCCCGCTCGGGCGCGATCACCACACCCGCCTGCCCCGCTACGTGCGCGGACGCACCGGCACCATCCATGCCCATTGGGGCAGCCACCTCTTTGCCGATCTGGGCGCGCGTGGCATCCACGAGGGCCAGCATGTCTATTCCGTGTTCTTCGCCGCGCCCGATCTCTGGGGCGAGGAAGCCGATCCCCGCGATGGCGTGCATCTCGATCTGTGGGAGAGCTACCTTGAGCCCGAATGAAAGCCCGAAGCCGCTTGAGGGCGATGATGGCCCGGTGTTTGACGAGCCCTGGCACGCACAGGTGCTGGCCCTGGCCGACAGCCTGGTGCAGGCCGGCCTTTTCAGCGCCGGGGAATGGGCCGAAGCGCTCGGCGCGGCGCGGGCAAAGGCGGAGGCGCGCCGCGATCCCGATACGGTGGAAGGCTATTATCTCTGCGCCGTCGAGGCGCTCGAGGAACTGCTCGCCGCCAGGGGCGGTATCAGCCCGCAAATCCTGGCCGAGCGCAAGAAGGCCTGGGAAGCCGCCTATCTCTCGACTCCCCACGGCAAGCCGGTGGTTCTGGATGGTGACAAGAGTTGAAACGGCATCGCGCCATCCGAAAACGATAACCGTGCGCCGCTTCACCGCTTGCCTGAAGGCACCTGTCCCTAATATGTTTACGCAAGTTTAACGGATTTCCTTGAAACGGGCAGGGCTTGCATCAATGCGCCACAAAAATGCAAAGGATCTCGTATATTGGGAGCGCAGATATCCGGCCGGTCAGCGTGGCGGCTGGCCGGAATATGCCGATCGCATTCCCGGATTTCGTGAGGAATTCCAGAGCCGTTTCCATTTCGGCAAACGGGAAACGCAGCCCACGGTGGACGAAATCATCGCCACCTTCGATGAAGTTCCGCCAGAGGAATTCACCCACGCCTACGAGCTGTCGGATGAGGATCTGGAAGGGCGCCTATCCAGGGTGCAGAAGAAATACCTTCTGCGGTTCAAGAACATCCGCCGTTCCTGGGCCCTGCTGCTGCAATACATGCCCGAACTCATGCAGCGGGGGCAGGCGAAAAAGGTGCTGGAAATGTCCACCGCGCACGGGGCCACGCTCGAGATCCTGCGCCATTTCGGCCATGAGGTGCGGGGTAACGATTACGCGAATTTTCTCGGCGGGCGCGCGCCGGTGGATACCCGCTTCCGCAGGCTCAATGAACACAGCCTCGAGGGTCTTCCGGACGATCATGGACTGCTTGACGGGAATGACGACAGGCTCGACTGGCCCTATCGCCCCATCATCGAGAGCATCGGGATCGAGGTCGATCTTTTCGATGCCGGCCATGTGCCCTACCCTTATGAGGAAAATGCCTTCGACAGCGTGATCTGCTTGGATGCGATCGAGCATTACTGCCATCCTCTCGACTGGATAGGGATTGTGGATGAGTTCACCCGCATCGCCCGCGAATCCGTCCTCATCATTCCCAATCCGGTTCAACGCCACCTGCTGGATGACAAGGAATACATGGAAGCCGTCGGCCGTTTCCAGAAGGATATCCGCAAGTATGACAAGCGCGGCTTTCGCTGTGTCCATGCCGGAATCCGGCGCAATCAGCTTACGGTGTTCAAGCTTGTAAGGATCGCCTGATCCCTCTCAGGCCATGCGGCGGCGGCGCTCGGGGATGATCTGTTGCAGGATCCCTGCGCAGAGCAGATAGAGGCTGGTCACGACCAGCCCCCAATGCGCCCAGCTGTCGGGATGGAAATCCTGCCATGCCGCCCAGCCGGCGAAAAACGTCCAGGCGATCGCCATCGGCAGCGATACGGCGCGCCAGCGCTCGGTGCGCACCGGATGGATGAATTTCAGCGGCGTGAACATGGCGATGGAGAGAGTCACCACCACCGCGAGGATCGTCCAGAATCCCGGCGAGAGGGCGAACATCACGATCGCGACCATGTTCCAGCAGCCGGGAAATCCGGCGAAGGAATTATCCTTCGTCTTCATCCGCGTATCGGCGAAATAGAGCGCCGAAGCGAAGGTGATGACGATGATCGCCGTCCAGCCCGTCCAGCCCGGCAGCAGGCCGGATTTGAAGAGCGCATAGGCCGGCACGAAAACGTAAGTCAGGTAATCGATGATCAGATCGAGGAGCACGCCATCGATCTGCGGCGCATAGCGCTTCACCTCGAACCTGCGCGCAAGCGGGCCGTCAATCCCGTCCACAAGAAAGGCCACCACCAACCACAGGAACATCAGGCTCCATTTCTGCTCCACCGCGGCCAGCATCGCAAGCATGGCGATTACCGCGCCAGTTGCGGTGAAGAGATGGACGAAATAGGCCATTGCTTTCTTGCTCATTGAGCTTGAATGGCCGAAAACCGCGCTTTACGCAAATGTTTTGCCCGGCACGGGGTCCGTCAGGCGCGCGGATGGGCCTTCTGGTAAATTTCCATCAGATGGGCGCTGTCAACGGCCGTATAACCCTGCGTGGTGGAGAGGGAGGCATGGCCGAGAAGCTCCTGGATGGCGCGAAGATCCCCGCCCGCGCCAAGCAGATGGGTGGCAAAGCTGTGGCGCAGGGCGTGGGGGGTTGCGGATGCGGGAAGGCCCAGCTGTTCGCGCGCCGCGGCCATCACCTTCTGCACGGCCCGCGGCGAAAGCGCGCCCCCGCGCACACCGCGCCAGAGCGGCGCTTCCGGCCCGCCGCCATGGGGGCAGAGCGCCAGGTATCGATCCACCGCTGCGCGCGCCACCGGCAGCACCGGCACGTTGCGCTCGCGCCCTCCCTTGCCCCTGATGCGCAAAGCCTCGGGCAAGGGCGCGTCCCCGCGCCGCAGCGAAAGCGCTTCCGATATCCTGAGCCCCGATCCCCACAGAAGCGTGAGCAGCGCCACATCGCGCGCCGCCACCCATTGAACCGTGCTCTGCTGGCCCACGCAATCCAGCATGGCGCGGGCGGCATCCTCCGAAAGCGGGCGGGGAAGCTTGCGGTGAAATTTCGGCGCCCGGGTGGCAAGCACTGCGCTCGGATCGAAGCCCTCGCGCTCCGCGAGCCAGCGATAGAAGCTCTTCACCGCCGAAAGCGCACGTGCAAGCGAGCGCGCCGAAATCCCGCGTCCGCGCTCATGGGCCATCCAGGCGCGCATGTCGGTGATGGTGACGTCACGCAGCGCCGAAAGCCCGCAGGGGCCGGCATGGTGCCCGGTGAGGAAGGAAAGGAAGCGCAGGAGATCCGCCTGATAGGCCTCCAGCGTGTTCGGGGAAGCGTCTTCCAGATCCGAGAGCCGCCCGAGCCACTCGGCGAGAAGATCGGCCAGCGCCGGCGATATGGCCGGGCCTTCGGGCATCAGCCCAGCCAGCGGCGCATGCTGCGCTCGAAGACCCCGGCGAAGAAGGAAAGCAGATCCGTGCCCTGCCCGGGGCGGAAATGATGCGGATCCTCCGCCCCCATCACCAGCATCCCCGGCAGGCGCTCGCTGCCGAAATCCAGCCTGAGCGCGGCTTCGGAGCGGATGAATCCGGCCTGCTCGCCATAGATCGCATCGCTGCCCGGACCCACCTGGCGCAGCGTGACCTGCCGCACCGGCCCGCCGCTCTCGCTCTCGAGATAGCGCGCCACGAAGCCGGGCTCCGCCACATGCAGCACGTCACCGAGCCGCTTCACGGCAATCTCGCCCCGCGCTTCCATCTCGCTTTCCAGCACAAGACGGATGCAATCCACGCAGAGGATATCGCGCACCTCGCCCCCGAGGCTGCGCAGGAAGCCTTCGAAATCGGCCGGTTCGAGCATCCGCAGGATGGCGCGATGCACCTGGTTCGTGCCGGCGAGATTGTCATAGGCGGCGGCGATCACCGTGCGGTGCGTATCCTCGAGACGATCAAGCCGGGCTTCGAGCCGCTGCATGGCGATGCCGCGCAGATCCACCACGTTCTTGCCCATCTGCCGTTCATTCGCCGCCACGAGGGCCTGAAGCACCTCCGGATCCTCGAGGATCATGTCGGGCTCCTTCAGGATCTTCTCGCGAAGAAACGTCCTGATCCCGCTTTCCTTCGGGGAGGTCACATCATTCGTCATCCGTTTCCCGCTCGATTACCTGCCTGAGTTAATACCTGCAACGTGCCCCTTGCCGCCCCATGCGGCCAGTCTTTTGCCGCCAGCATACACCATCCGCGCCGATAGGCCTAAAGGATCTTCTGGCCCGTCTTTTCCCAATCCCTCAGAAAGCCCTGAAGGCCCTTCTCCGTCAGGGGATGCTCGGCCATCTTGCGGATCACCGCAGGAGGCGCCGTCACGACATCCGCGCCGATCAGCGCCGCCTCGCTCACGTGGTTGACGGAGCGCACCGAGGCGGCGAGAATCTGCGTCTCGAAGCCGTAGTTGTCGTAGATCGTGCGGATATCGGCGATCAGATCGAGGCCATCGAGATTGATGTCATCAAGCCGGCCGATGAAGGGCGAGATGAAGGTGGCGCCGGCCTTGGCCGCCAGAAGAGCCTGATTGGCCGAAAAGCACAGGGTCACGTTCACCATCCGCCCCTCGCCCGTCAGCACCTTGCAGGCCTTCAGCCCGTCCCACGTGAGCGGCACCTTGATGGCGATGTTGTCGGCGATCTCGGCGAGCTTGCGCCCCTCCTCGATCATCTGCTCCGCCTCGAGCGCCACCACCTCGGCGCTCACCGGCCCCTTGACGATCGAGCATATCTCCTTCGTGACCTCGATGATGTCGCGCCCCGATTTCAGGATGAGGGAGGGGTTGGTCGTCACCCCGTCAACCATGCCCAGATCGTTGAGCTCGGCGATTGCTTCCACATCTGCGCTATCGACAAAGAATTTCATTTCTGTTTTTCCTGCTTTGCATCATGAGCCTTCCCCGAAACCATATCCCATGCCCTCGCCGGGATGAACCGGAAAATGAAGCCGGGGCTTGCCCGTGAGCGGGCCGCGCTTCTTCCGCGAGGGCGAGCGGCTCGGCGTGCTGACGGCAGAGCCGCTCGATCGCCTGCTTGATTACCGGGCGCCGGAGGGCGGCGCGATCGAAGGCGCCTTCGTCGAGGTGCCGCTCGGGCCGCGCCGGGTGATGGGGGTGGTCTGGGGGCCGGGGAGCGGCGATTTTCCGGCGGAAAAGCTGCGATCCGTATCCCGGGTGCTCGATGTGGCGCCCATGCGCCCGGAAATGCGCGAATTCCTGATCCGCGCCGCCGATTACACCATGACCCCCCTCCCGGCGATGCTGCGCCTTGCCACCCGCGCGCCGGGGCTTCTTGACGGCGCTAAGCAGCTGAAGATCTACCG
>JALVEX010000041.1 GCA_027030435.1 Paracoccaceae bacterium | reverse complement strand
GCGCGCATAACCGCTGCGGCCCTCGTGATAGGCGAGATACTGGCTGCGGGCATCGGAGAGCGGAATCCCGAGCATTTCGCTTGATTGCGCCATGTACCAGCCCATGAAATCGGTCGCGTCCTCGATATCATCGCGCCTCGCACCATATCGGCCAGTTTCGCGCTTGTATTCCTTCCAGGTGGCATCGAGGGCCTGGGCGAAGCCATAGGCCGAGGATTGCCGCCCCATGGGGATCACCCCGAGCACATAGCGAAAGGGCGTGCGCGCATCGCCGACAAACTTGCTCTCCTGATAGATGGTTGCCATCTGCACATGCACCGGCACGCCCCAGCGCCGCTCGGTGCGCTTCATGGCTTTCAGATATCTCGGCCGTTGATCGGCGATGCTGCAGGCATTATCGAGATTGCGCGGCGCGGTATTGTTGCCCCCTCCGCAGGAGCCGACAAGCAATACCAGAAGGGTTGCCCGAAAAAATCTGCTCATTGCCTCTTGCTCGATTGTCTTTTTGCTTGAGGCCGAGAATAGACGAAAACGATCTTCGGTGAAACAGGTTTCCATATCCAACACTGATCACATATGCTTCATGCGGATCTGCCGGCCATATCCTGCCCACGCGCAAGGTCATGATCCGGCGGGATTTTCCGATACGGGCGCTGCTGACTGTCAGCGTAAACATCACAGACTGTTTCTTTCAATTTGCTTCCCCCGGCATGGACATTGGTGCAGAATTCCTTCAAAAAGCTCGGCAGGGGCTGAATGGACATGCTGAAAAAACGTGCGAAATATCATATCGGGCAGGTTGTCCGCCACCGGAAGCACCCCTTCCGGGGAGTGATATTCGATGTGGATGCGATTTTCTCGAACACCGAGGAATGGTATGATGCCATCCCCGAGGAAAGCCGCCCCTCAAAGGAGCAGCCCTTCTACCACCTGCTGGCGGAGAATGACGATAATTACTACGTCGCCTATGTTTCCGAGCAGAATCTCATGGCCGATTACACCGGCGAGCCGGTAACCCACCCCGATCTCCCCGATCTGTTCGGCGAGTTCGAGGGGGGCAGCTATCCGCTCCAGTTCCAGCTCAACTGAAAAGACCGAAAGGCGCTTCAGTAACCGAGGGCGCAGCCATCCTTGCGCGGGTCGGATGCGCCGATCAGCACGCCTTCGCTCTCGTCGATGATGATGGCTTGCGCGCCGCCAAGCGGCACCTCGGGAATCACCACCCGATGGCCCATTTCCCGCAGCGCCTCGCGCACATCCTCGCCATATCCCCGCTCCACCTGAAGCACGCCCGCATCCGGGAAGCTGCGCGGGGCGTCGATCGCGGCCTGAAGCTCCATGCCGTAATCCACCAGATTCGTCATCAGCCTCACATGCCCTGTTGGCTGATAGGCGCCGCCCATCACCCCGAAGGGCATCCATGTCTGCCCCCCACGGCGCAGGAATGCGGGAATGATCGTGTGCATCGGCCGCTTGCCGCCGCCGGCCTCGTTGGGATGGCCGGGTGTGAGGCTGAACCCGGCGCCGCGGTTCTGGAAAAGGATGCCATATTTTTCCGAGGCGATGCCGGAGCCGAAGGAATGATAGATGGAATGGATCAGCGAAACGGCGCAGCGATCACGGTCAACCACCGTCAGATAGACGGTATCGCGGTGAACGGCTTCACTCAGCGCATGCGGATCAGGCATGGCATGCACGGGATCGATCAGCGCGGCCAGGGCATCGGCCGTGGCCTGCGAGAGCATGTGATCGAGGCGATCCACATGCGCCGGATCAGCGATGAAGCGGTTACGTGCATCATAGGCGAGTTTCGCGGCTTCCGCCTCAAGATGGGCGCGCATGGCGCCGAGAGGGTCAAGCCCGGGAAGATCGAAATTTTTCAGGATATTGGCCATGAGGATCGCCGTGGCCCCCTGCCCGTTCGGCGGGTGCTCGAACAGCTCGGCATCCTTGTACTGCCCGATCACCGGCTCGGTATATTCGCAAGCCGTGGCGGCGAAACCCTCAAGTGTATGGCTACCACCAGCCGCCTGAAGGCTTGCGAGCATGTCTGCCGCGATCTCGCCCGCGTAAAAGGCGTCCCGGCCTTTCTCCGCGATCAGACGCAGCGCCTCTGCCAGGCCAGGGGCGCGGAAGATCTGCCCCGTGGCTGGCGGCTTGCCGTTGATGAGATAATGCCTGCGCGCCTCCCCCTGCAGGCAATCGGCGGCGCGGGCCCAATCGAAAGCGGTGCGCGGCGCGACCGGCACACCTTCTTCGCAGTAGTGGATGGCCGGCGCGAGCAATTCGGCAAATTCCAGCCTCCCCCAATCACGCGAAAGCCGCCAGAAGCAATCCACGGCGCCGGGAATGGTGACGGCATCGGCGCTGTGAAGCGGCATCGCCTTGTGCCCCTCTGCGCGCAGGCGTTCGGGATCAAGCCCCTCCGGCGCGCGCCCCGAGCCATTGAGCGCGATGATGCGCTCTTCGCCGGCGGGCTTCAGCAACACGAAACAATCGCCGCCGATGCCCGTCATCTGAGGCTCGGCGATTCCGAGCACCAGCGCCGCCGCGATCGCTGCATCGACAGCATTGCCGCCCCCTTGCAGCATGTCCACGGCCACCTTTGCGGCGAGAGGATGGGAGGTGGCGCACATGCCGTTGGTGGCATAGACGGCGGATCGGCCGGGAAGCTGGAAATCACGCATCATTGCACTCCTGAAAGCTTGCTCGGTGCTCAGACGGCTTCGATCGCAAGGGCTATGCCCTGCCCGCCGCCGATGCACATGGTGATGAGAGCGCGCCTGCCCCCGGTGCGCTTGAGGTGATGGATCGCCTTCACCGTGAGGATCGCGCCGGTGGCGCCCACCGGATGGCCAAGCGCGATGGCGCCGCCATTCGGGTTGACGCGCGCGGGATCGAAGCCCAGCTCCTTCGTTACCGCAAGCGCCTGCGCGGCGAAGGCCTCGTTTGATTCGATCACGTCGAAATCATCCGCGCCGAGGCCGGTTTTCCCGAAAAGCCGGCGCACGGCCGGAACGGGGCCGATCCCCATGACCTCGGGGGCAACGCCGGCATGGGCGTAGCCGATGATCCGGGCCTGGGGCGTGCAGCCTGCGGCCTCGGCGGCATCGGCGCGCGCGAGCACCAGCGCCGCAGCGCCATCGTTGATCCCCGAAGCATTGCCCGCCGTCACCGTTCCGCCCTTGCGGAAGGCGGGCGGCAGGGCGGCAAGCGCTTCGGCCGTCGTTGCCTTCGGGTGCTCATCCGTATCGAAGAGCACCACCTCGCGCCGCTTTCGCACCTCCACGGGCACTGTTTCATCCCTGAAATACCCTTCGCCAATGGCCCGCGCCGCACGTTTCTGGCTTTCAAGGGCGAAGGCATCCTGCTCTTCGCGGCTGATCCCATGGCGTTCGGCCACGTTTTCGGCAGTTATCCCCATGTGGCCGCTGCCGAAGGGGCAATTGAGCGTGCCGAGAAGCATGTCCTGCCCCCCCGCATCGCCCATCTTCCGCCCCCAGCGCGCATCGGGGAGGATATAGGGCGCGCGGCTCATGCTCTCCGCACCGCCCGCGAGCGCGAAATCGCCATCCCCCATGGCGAGATTCTGCGCCGCCGAGATGATGGCCTGCACACCCGATCCGCACAGGCGATTGACATTCATCGCCGGCGTGCTCTCCGGCACACCCGCCTTCATGGCGGCCATACGGGCGAGATACATGTCTGCCGGTTCGGTATTGATGACATTGCCGAAAACGGCATGTCCGATCTGATCGGGAGAAATGCCCGCGCGCCGGATCGCCTCGCGCGCCACGGTCGCGGCAAGCTCCGTCGGGGGAGTCGCGGCGAGCGCCCCGCCGAAGCTTCCGATCGCCGTGCGCGCGCCAGAAAGGATGACGGTATCTTCCATCATGATTTCTCCCTCATTGTGCACTTGCTGCCCTGGCCGGCGCGGCCGCTTCCTCCTGATGCGTTTCTCCCGCAAGAAGCCTTTCCAGCGCGGCGCGGAAACAGGCCGCCTCGGGGCCGAGCGCCGCCAGCACCCTTTCCTCGTAGGCCCGCGCCATCGGTGTGATTTCCTCCACCATGGCCCGGCCTTTGTCCGTCAATGCGAGTTCCACGAGCCTTCGATCATCCGGGTTCAGCCTTTTCGAGATGTAACCCGCCTTTTCGAGGCGCGTGGCGGCGCGGCTCACCTTGGATTTGTCCATGTCCACCTTCTGGTGGATTTCGCGCACGCTCACCGATCCTGATTGCGAAAGATGCGCGATCACGCGCCATTCGGGAATGGAGATGCCGAATTTCTGCCGATAAAGCGATGCAAATT
The DNA here is from genome assembly GCA_027030435.1 of Paracoccaceae bacterium. Taxonomy (GTDB): domain Bacteria; phylum Pseudomonadota; class Alphaproteobacteria; order Rhodobacterales; family Rhodobacteraceae; genus WFVA01. The sequence continues at coordinate 1,091 of JALVEX010000041.1, read as the reverse complement.
CCCGGCTCACCCGGCTCGAAAGCACCGCAAGCTGATAGGGAAGGAACGCATCGAGATCGAATTTCGCCATGGGCCTACCGCATATTCCACCGATCATTTCCCGCAAAAGGCCACGGATCGCCACCGGTTGCAAGGGCCGGCGATTGACTTCATTGCACTTGCAACGATACCATCCGCCGAGGCCAAGGAGGTGAATCGGGGAGGATATGCCATGAAGGATCAGGATGTTTCGCAGCGGATGACCATCGCTCCCACGCCCTGCGGCACCACCGAGGGCTACATGCCCGGCTTCGGCAACGATTTCGAAACCGAGGCCCTTCCCGGCGCGCTGCCCCAGGGCCAGAACAGCCCCCAGCGCTGCAATTACGGCCTCTATGCCGAGCAGCTTTCCGGCACCGCCTTCACCGCGCCCCGGGGCCAGAACGAGCGCACCTGGTGCTATCGCATCCGCCCTTCGGTGAAGCACACGGGCCGCTTCAGGAAGATCGAGCTTCCCTACTGGAAATCGGCTCCCAATATTGACCCGGATGTGATCTCTCTCGGCCAGTATCGCTGGGATCCCGTGCCCCACAGCGATGAGCCGCTCACCTTCCTCACCGGTATGCGCACCATGACGACGGCGGGCGACGTGAATACCCAGGTGGGCATGGCCAGCCATATCTATCTGATCAATGAGTCGATGGAGGACGAATATTTCTTCTCCGCCGACAGCGAGCTTCTGATCGTGCCCCAGGAGGGGCGGCTTCGCTTTTTCACCGAGCTTGGCATCATCGATCTCGAGCCAAAGGAAATCGCCATCCTGCCGCGGGGCATGGTCTTCCGGGTTGAGGTGCTGGAAGGCCCCGCGCGTGGTTTTGTCTGCGAAAACTACGGGCAGAAATTCGATCTGCCCTCGCGCGGGCCGATCGGGGCCAATTGCCTCGCCAACCCCCGCGATTTCAAGACCCCCGTCGCCGCTTTCGAAGATCGCGAGGTGCCCAGCCGCGTGGTGGTGAAATGGGGCGGGCAATTTCATGAAACGGAAATCGGCCACAGCCCGCTCGATGTGGTGGCCTGGCATGGCAACTATGCCGCCTGCAAATACGATTTGC
>JALVEX010000040.1 GCA_027030435.1 Paracoccaceae bacterium | reverse complement strand
CGGCTCGGCCAGTGCCGCCTGGCCCTCGAGATAGAAATGCTCCTGCCCGCCGATCTCGATCCGCCCTTTCAGGCGTCGCGGCGCGGCTGCCAGAGCCGCTTCGGTTTCGCCCCGCTCCCAGATCACCGGCCCGCCCTCGAAGCGGCTGTCGGCGGCAAGCGCGTCATCGATGGTCAGGATCGCGGGCAGTTCCTCATATTCGATCCGCCCCAGCCGCGCCGCCTTGCGCGCCTCGAGATGGCTTTCCGCCACCACCAGGAAAACCGGCTGGCCGAGGTAATGCACTTCACCATCGGCAAGCAAGGGCTCGTCATGGGCGGCAGGCGCAACATCGCAATCGCCCGGCAGATCGTCCGCCATGAGCACCGCCACCACACCGGGCGCGGCGCGAACCGCCGAAAGATCCATGCGCGCAATCTTTCCATGCGCCACATCGCTGAGCCCGAAAGCCAGGTGCAGCGTGCCGGCGGGCGTGGGAATGTCATCCACGTAATGCGCCCGCCCCGTCACGTGCAGAGGCGCGGAATCATGGGGCAGCGGCTTGTGAACGACTCCGCTCATGGCGCCACCTCCAGCACGTTCACGGCCGCGCCTCTATCCTCAAGATAATATCGCATCAGGAGGTTCTCTGCCGCCGCGAGGCGGTAGCCGGCCGAGGCCCGCATGTCCGAAATCGGGGTGAAATCCTCCGCAAAGGCCGCTTTCGCCGAGCGGATCGTCTCTTCGCTCCAATCCCGGCCCACAAGCGCCGCTTCCACAGCATGCGCGCGCTTCGGGATCGCCGCCATGCCGCCGAAGGCAATGCGCGCCGAGGCCACCCGGCCATCCTCCACCACGATGTTGAAGCACCCCAGAAGCGCCGAGATATCCTGATCGAAACGCTTGGAGATCTTGTAGCAGCGCAGGCGATCGGGCTGACGCGGGATCAGGATCCACTCCACGAACTCACCCGCCCGCAGATCCTGCCTGCCGTAATCGATGAAAAAATCCTCGAGCGCCACGCGCCGGCGCTTGTTCATGTGACGCAGGATCAGATCCGCCCCGAGCGCGATCAGCGCCGGGGGGCCATCGCCGATGGGCGAGCCGTTGGCGATATTGCCGCCGATGGTGCCCGCATTGCGCACCTGCTCGGAGCCGTATCGGGCGAGCATCGCGGCTAGTTGGGGGTGGTGCTCCGCCATCAGTTCGCGCAGGGCATTCACGCGCACCATCGCGCCGAGGCGGATGAAATCGCTGCGAACCCGGATCTCCTTCAGCTCGGCCACATCGGCGAGGAAGATCACATTCTCCAGATCCTGCAGCCGCTTGGTGACCCAGAGCCCCACATCCGTTGCCCCGCCGATGAGCCGCGCCTCGGGATTGTTGCCATAGGCCACGGCCAGTTCATCCACCGAACGCGGCGCGATGGCGAGGGGCGGCACCTCAAGCGCTTCGAGCTTTGCGCGATCCTCCAGCATCCATTCGGGCACCGGCGCATCGGCCGCGGCCTCCGCCGCCCGCTTGATCGGCGCATAGCCGGTGCAGCGGCAGAGATTGCCGGCAAGCACCCGATCGAAATCGCGCTCGCCATTCATCTGCGCCACCGCGAGCGAGGCCACGATTCCCGGCGTGCAGAAGCCGCATTGCGAGCCGTGATGCTCCACCATCGCCTGCTGCACCGGGTGCATCTCGCCCGAAGGCCCCGCGATCCCCTCCACCGTGCGCACTGCCTTGCCGTGCAGCTGGGGCAGGAAGAGGATGCAGGCATTGAGCGCGCGCGCCACGCCATCCCGCCCCGTCACCATCACCGTGCAGGCGCCGCAATCGCCCTCGTTGCAGCCTTCCTTGGTGCCTGTGAGGCGCTTTCTTTCACGCAGGAAATCGAGAAGCGTGCGCGTGGGCGGCTCACCCGCCACGCGCTCCGTTTCTCCGTTCAGAAGAAACACGATGCCGTCAGACATTGGATATCCGTGTCGCTTTCTCCTCCCGCGGCCTACTGCGCCCCGCCCGATGCGACGTAAAGCGGGGTGCGACCGTTTGTCCGGCATCGAGGAAACCGCATGTGCACGGGCAAAGCAATGGTTTTCTTGAAGGGATCGGCTTATGGTCTTTCAGGAAAGCACGAAGAAAGGCGCAAGATGGTGCTCAGGCAGATCCATCATGTTCAGCTTGCCATGCCCGGCTATCGCCGCGCCTATGTGAACGATCCTTTCGGCAACAGGATCGAGCTTCTTGAGGCCTGCCCCGCTTCTTGACGCTTTCCATTCCGCCCGCATGCAGGCTAGTTTGCCGCCATGAAGAGCCCCCGATTCATCCACCTTCGCGTTCATTCCGAATATTCGCTGCTCGAGGGCGCGGTGCGGCTGAAGACGCTGCCGGATCTGTGCCGCAGGCACGAGATGCCCGCCGTGGCGCTGACGGACACCAACAACATGTTCGCCGCGCTCGAATTTTCGGTAACGATGAGCGGCGCCGGGATCCAGCCGATCATCGGCTGTCAGGTGGATGTGGAGCATGATCCCGCAGCACCGGGCGAAAGGCCCCGCCCGCCCGCGCCGATCGTGCTTCTGGCGCAGAACGAAGCGGGCTACGGCAACCTGATGAAGCTCAATTCCTGCCTCTATCTCGGCAAGGGCACGGATCTGCCCATGGTCACGCTCGATGATCTCGCAGCCCATGGCGAAGGGCTGATCTGCCTCACCGGCGGGGCGGATGGCCCGCTCGGCCGCTTCCTCACCGCCGGGCAGGCGGCAAAGGCGCGCGCCCTCGCCGAACGCCTCGCGGCGACTTACGAAAACCGCCTCTACATCGAGATCCAGCGCCACCCCGGCGAGGATGGGGCGCTGCCGGAGGCCGAACGCGCGAGCGAACCGGGCCTCATTGCCATCGCCCATGATCTCGAATTGCCGCTGGTGGCCACGAATGACGTCTATTTCCCCACCCCCGATATGTATGAGGCGCATGATGCGCTTCTGTGCATCAAGGAGGGCGCCTATGTGGATCAGCAGGAGCCCCGCCGCCGCCTCACGCCGCAGCACCATTTCAAATCCCCGGCCGAAATGGCCGCGCTTTTCGCCGATCTGCCGGAAGCGATCGAAAACACCGTGGAGATCGCGCGTCGCACGGCCTTCATGGCCACCCGCCGCAAGCCGATCCTGCCGCGCTTTGCCGATGACGAGGTGGAGGAGCTCAGGCGCCAGGCCCGCGAAGGGCTGAAGGCGCGCCTTGCGGTGATCCCCCATGCGGCACCGGTGGAGGAATACGAAAAACGCCTCGATTTCGAGCTTTCCATCATCGAGAGCATGGGCTTTCCAGGCTATTTCCTGATCGTTGCCGATTTCATCAAATGGGCCAAGGATCACGACATTCCCGTGGGCCCCGGCCGTGGCTCGGGCGCGGGCTCTCTGGTGGCCTACGCGCTCACCATCACCGATCTCGATCCCCTGCGCTATGGCCTGCTGTTCGAGCGTTTCCTCAACCCCGAGCGCGTGTCCATGCCAGATTTCGATATCGATTTCTGCATGGACCGGCGCGAAGAGGTGATCGAATACGTGCAGCGGAAATACGGCCGCGAGAAGGTGGCGCAGATCATCACCTTCGGCGCGCTCCTCTCAAAGGCAGCGGTGCGCGATGTGGGCCGGGTGCTGCAGATGCCCTATGGCCAGGTGGACAAGCTTTCCAAGCTGATCCCGGTGGAGGGGGTGAAGCCGCTCTCGATCGAGCGCGCGCTTGCCGAGGAGCCGCGCCTGCGCGAGGCCGCACGCGCCGAGGAGGTGGTGGCACGCCTTCTCGATTACGGCCAGCAGCTCGAGGGGCTTCTGCGCAATGCCTCCACCCATGCCGCCGGCGTGGTGATCGGCGACCGCCCGCTCGATGAGCTTGTGCCGCTCTACCAGGATCCCCGCTCCGACATGCCGGCGACGCAGTTCAACATGAAATGGGTGGAGCAGGCTGGGCTGGTGAAATTCGATTTTCTCGGCCTGAAGACCCTCACCGTGATCCAGAACGCGCTCGATCTCCTGAAGAAGCGCGGCATCGAGATCGACATCGGCCAGATCCCGCTCGACGACGAAAAGACCTACAAGCTCTATTCCGATGCCCGCACGGTGGCGGTGTTTCAGGTGGAGAGCACCGGCATGATGGATGCGCTGAAGCGCATGAAACCCACCTGCATCGAGGATATCGTGGCGCTGGTGGCGCTCTACCGCCCCGGCCCGATGGAAAACATCCCCACCTATTGCGAGGTGAAGAACGGCCTGCGCGAGCGCGCCTCCATCCACCCCCTGATCGATGACATCCTCGAGGAAACCCAGGGGATCATCGTCTATCAGGAGCAGGTGATGCAGATCGCCCAGGTGATGGCCGGCTATTCGCTCGGCGGCGCCGATCTCCTGCGCCGGGCGATGGGCAAGAAGATCGCCAGCGAAATGGCCAAGGAGCGCCCGAAATTCATCGAAGGCGCGAAGAAGAACGGGGTGGACGAGAAGAAGGCGAGCGAGGTGTTCGATCTTCTCGAGAAATTCGCCAATTACGGCTTCAACAAATCCCACGCCGCGGCCTATGCCGTGGTGAGCTATCAGACGGCCTGGCTCAAGGCCAATTATCCGGTGGAATTCATGGCCGGGGTGATGAATTGCGATATCCACCTCACCGACAAGCTCGCCATCTACAAGGAAGAGATCGTCAAGGGGCTCGGGCTCGAGATCATACCCCCTTGCGTCAATCGCTCGGAAGCCACCTTCACGGTGAAGGATGGCAGGCTCGTCTATGCGCTTGGCGCGCTGAAGAACGTGGGCGTGGAGGCGATGAAGCTCATCACCGCGGCGCGGCGCGAGGGCGGCAGCGAAAAGCCCTTCGCCAGCCTCTTCGATTTCGCCCGCCGGGTGGACATGAAGCGTATCGGCAAGCGCCCGCTCGAGATGCTGGCGCGCGCCGGCGCTTTCGATGCCCTCGATCCCAATCGCCGGCGGGTGTTCGAAAGCCTGGATGCGCTGGTGAGCTTCTCCGCCGCCATCCACGAACAGCGCAACTCGAGCCAGGTTTCGCTTTTCGGCGACGCCGGCGATGATCTGCCCGAGCCCCGCCTGCCCCCGGTGGCCGACTGGCTGCCCACCGAGCGCCTGAGCGAGGAGCACAAGGCCATAGGCTTCTATCTTTCGGGCCATCCGCTCGATGATTACATGGCGCCCCTGAAGCGCACCGGCGTGATGACCCTTGCCGAGGTCGAGGCCAGGGCGGAGGGCGGGCGCTCCCTCGTCAAGATGGCGGGCACGGTGGCCGCGAAGCGCGAGCGCAAATCGGCCCGCGGCAACCGCTACGCCTTCGTGCAGCTCTCCGATCCGACGGGGCTTTACGAGATCACCGTATTCTCCGAGGCGCTTGAGGCAGCGGGGGAAAATCTCGACGTCGGCCGCAATGTCGTCGTCA